>CACZSB010000066.1 GCA_902783765.1 uncultured Lachnospiraceae bacterium | reverse complement strand
TATCATAATACAGGCAGAAAATATAACAATCTTGAGGAAAAACATGATCAGCATCAGCGTCACCGACGACCAGCGGGAGATTAAGGAGCACGGAACTTTTGAGTTTCCGGTGGCGGTATATCATTATTCCATGAAGGATTATGCCCTGGGGACCATCAACTGGCATTGGCACGAGGAAATCCAGTTGACTTTGGTAACCCGGGGCAGCGTTTGCTTTTACGCCGATGGACGGCGGTATGAAATTCATAAGGGGGACGGCTTTTTTATCAACAGCGGCCGCCTGCACATGGCCCGGGAGGAGGGGGAGGAGGGCGCTTCCTATCTGTGCCTGGACTTTCACCCCCGGCTGATAACCTCTTATCCGGGCAGCATATTTGCGGAAAAATATGTGAATCCCTATCTGGAGGGGGGGCAGCTGAGCCACCTGAAATTGGAAAGCAAAAAGGCCTCCCACCGGGCGGTGCTGGACCGGTTGCGGGAAATCGGCATGCTGTATGATATCAAAGCCTTTGGCTATGAAATGTCCATCCAGGCCAAAATTCACCTGCTGTGGCTGAGTTTGATTACCTTGCAGCGGCCGGGAGATGAGCAGGCCCGGGCCCTGCCCCAGGGCCATGATACGGTGCAGGAAATTATCACTTTTTTGCGAACCCATTACCGGGAAACGGTTTCTTTAAGTGATGTGGGCCGGGCGGTGGGCTTTTCCGAAAGCGAGTGCTGCCGCCAGTTCAAGCAGGTGACGGGGGATACCATCCTCAATTATCTGAAATCCTACCGCCTGTCCCGCTCCATAGAATTACTGGAAAATACACGGCTTTCCATCGGCGAAATTGCCTACGAATCCGGCTTTTCCGGGGCCAGTTACTACATAGAAAGTTTCAAAAAGGAACTGCATAAAACCCCTTTGCAATACAGAAAAGAACACAGCATGTTCACAAATTCCCGTTATAATCCGGGCGGAATCGGTTGACTTGCCCTTTATATGATATTATACTGACAAGGACTGTGCGGTCACGTTTTTTGCGTGGCTGATTAGGAGAGTTTATGCTTATGAATTTGTATGAAGAATTAAAGGCCCGGGGACTGATTGCCCAGGTGACCAATGAAGAGCTGATCCGGGATATGGTGAATCAGGGGAAGGCCACCTTTTATATCGGCTTTGACTGTACGGCGGATTCCCTGACCGCCGGGCATTTTGTGGCCCTTACTTTGATGAAGCGGCTGCAGCAGGCGGGGAATAAGCCCATCGCCCTGATTGGCGGGGGCACCACCCTGGTTGGGGATCCCTCCGGCCGCACGGATATGCGGAAAATGCTCACCATCGAGGATATCAACCACAATGCGGAGTGCTTCCGGAGACAGATGGAGAGTTTCATCGAGTTCGGTCCCGGCAAAGCCAAAATGGTGAACAATGCAGACTGGCTTTTAAAGCTGAATTATGTAGAGCTTCTGCGGGAAGTGGGCACCCATTTTTCCGTGAATAATATGCTGCGGGCGGAGTGCTATAAAAACCGCATGGAGAAGGGCCTGTCCTTCTTCGAGTTTAACTATATGATCATGCAGAGCTATGATTTTTATTATCTCTTCCAGCATGAAGGCTGCAATATGCAGTTCGGCGGGGATGATCAATGGTCCAATATGCTGGGGGGCACGGAGCTGATCCGGAAGAAGCTGGGCCAGGATGCCCATGCCATGACCATTACCCTGCTGACGGATTCCAACGGCCAGAAGATGGGCAAGACCGCCGGCAATGCGGTGTGGCTGGATCCGAATAAGACCACCCCTTACGAGTTCTATCAATACTGGCGGAATCTGCCGGATGCGGATATTATGAAATGTATCCGCATGCTGAGCTTCAGACCTCTGGAGGAGCTTCAGCAAATGGAAAGCTGGGAAGGCTCCCAGCTGAATGAAGCCAAGGCAATGCTGGCCTTTGAACTCACCACCATGGTGCACGGGGAAGAGGAGGCGGAAAAAGCCCAGGCGGCTTCCCAGGCCCTCTTTGCCGGGGGCGCCGGCGGGGAGAATGTTCCCAGCTACAGCCTGACGGAAGAGGATGTTAAGGAGGGACAGGTGGATATCCTGACCCTGCTGGTTTCCAGCGGCCTTACGAAAACCCGCTCCGAAGCCAGACAGTCCGTGCTCCAGGGGGGCGTCAGCGTCAATGAGGAGAAGGTGACGGATATCAAAGCCGCCTGGACGCCGGAGGAGATAGGAGAAGAGGGCTTGCTCCTGAAGAAGGGCAAAAAGAGCTTTTGCAAGGTTGTGAGAGAATAAGCGGGCGCATGAGGGCATGCGCCCCTACGAGGAAGCCTGCAGACCTCCCCGTAGGGGTCGATGCCCACATCGACCCGCCCAAACCGTAGGGGCAGGCATCGTCCGCCCGCAGCGGAAATGTCAATTGAGGTAAAATGTTTTATGCACTGGTCAGATGAAATTGCAAAGAGAATCATTGAACGGCGCCCGGACAAGGAGGAATATGTCTGCGCCGCCGGTATCAGTCCCTCCGGCTCCGTCCACATTGGAAACTTCCGGGATGTGGCCACCAGCTTTTTCGTGGTGAAAGCCCTGGAGCGGGCGGGTAAAAAAGCCCGGCTCCTTTTCTCCTGGGACGAGTTTGACCGGCTTCGCAAGGTGCCCAAAAATGTGGAGGCCGTCCGAGATGACTTTGCCCAGTACATAGGCTATCCTTATGTGGATGTGCCGGATCCCTTTGACGGGAACCACAGCTCCTACGCGGAGCATTTTGAAAAGGAGTTTGAATCCTCCATGGAAGCCTTTGGCATCCCCATGGACTATCGGCACCAGGCGGAGATGTACCGCAGCGGCGCTTACCGGGAGCAGATTCTTCTGGCTTTGAAAAAGCGGAAAGAAATATTTGATATCCTGGACAGCTTCCGCACCCAGGACGCCCAGGAAGGAGAGCGGGAGGCCTATATGCCCGTGAGTATTTACTGCCCCCACTGTCATCGGGACACCACCAAGATCCACTCCTTAAAAGAGAATGACACGGTGGCTCATTACAGTTGTGCCTGCGGTTTCCAAGGAATCTTTGATTTCAAGACCGATACCAACTGCAAGCTGGCCTGGAAGGTGGACTGGCCTATGCGCTGGGCCTTTGAAGGGGTGGATTTTGAACCCGGCGGAAAGGACCACGCCAGCCCCGGGGGCAGCTACGACAACGGCCGGGTGGTGGCGGAGAAAATCTTCGGCTACGAAGCC
>CACZSB010000065.1 GCA_902783765.1 uncultured Lachnospiraceae bacterium | reverse complement strand
GGCGATGCCGTTGGGGAAGCTCCGGGCATAGGTGCCCCCGCCGATGGTAAAGGGTTTTGCCTGGGCATCCCCGGTCACCGCCCGGTAAGCCTCCAGACAGGCCAAAAGCTCCGGGGAGTGGGGATCCTTATAAAAAGGCTTCTTCCCATCCTCCAGCCGGACCTCCGCCAGATCCCCCGCCGCTTCCTTTAAGGCGGCCCGCAGCTTAGCCGCGTCCGTATTGGTGGGGAAGCGGAAATCCAGGGTCTGGACCATGTGGTCATCCTCCGTATAGATTTTGCCGCTCACCAGGGTCAGGGGCGTAAAGAGGCCGTCATCGGCGGCGCAGCCCACCAGGGAGCCGTCGGGGGCGTCCGGGATCTTTACCGTAAAGCGGATAAAGGCCTCCTCTTCCTCGGAAAGCAGATGATTGTCCAATAGATAATGCTCCAGCACCCCGATGGCGCTGACGGTGCCCTGGGGCATGGAGGCGTGTCCCCCCACCCCGGAGGCGGTGATGTGCCACAGGCCCGGGCGCTCCTCCTCCACACTGATGCGTTCCGCCGGGGACAGGGCCGACGCCTGAACCCAGGCTTCCGCCTTGGAGGGCACAGCGTTTACCGCATCCCCGCCCTTAATCTCCACCAGCTTTTTCATTTTGCAGGTGGATTTGATATGGCCGTGGGTAATCCCCTTTTCTCCATTAATCATAGGGAAGTCCGCATCGGGGCTGAAAATGAAAAGCGGGGGCTTTTCATTTTGCAGATAGCAGGGCACATCCGCCATGCCGGATTCCTCGTTGGCCCCTAAGATGGCCCGGACGGGATAGCGCAGGCTGCCCCCGTGCTCCTTTAAATACTTCAGGGCGTAAAGGGTGATAACGGCGGGGCCTTTATCGTCCAGCACCCCCCGGCCAATGAGATAGCCCTCCTGTTCCCGCAGGGTCCAGGGATCCGAAGTCCAGCCTTCTCCCACAGGCACCACGTCCACATGGCAAATGGTGGCCAGGTATTCTTCCCGCTGACCTGGTACCAGGGCGTAGCCGATTTTATGCTCCAGATCCACGGTTTCCAGCTCCAGCTCCCGGGCAATGGTGAGCGCCATGTCCAGGGCTTTCCGGGGACCGGGCCCGAAGGGGGCCTCCGGCTCCGGGTCCCCTTCCACGCTGGGCACCGCCACCAGACGGGTAATATCCCAGAGAATATTTTCTTTATTTTCCTCAATGAACTGATCGATTTTTTGACTGAGCTTCTGATCCATTTTGCGTCTCCTTGAACGAGGTATTTTTACAGCGGATATCATATCATTTCGAAGGCGTCTTTTCAAGGGGAAGGGGGCCTTGCAATTCTGCCGGGCCTGTGTTATCTTCTCCCTGCGGAGAAGGGTGGATGATCGCGGTCCCCGGCCTTTTTGGCGGCGGGAACGAGGAAAGTCCGGGCTTCGCAGGGCAGGATGCCGGATAACGTCCGGAGGAGGCGACTCCCTGGAAAGTGCAACAGAAAGATACCGCCGGGCCCCGGCCCGGTAAGGGTGAAATGGCGGTGTAAGAGACCACCGGCCGGCCGGTAACGGGCGGCGCTCTGCAAACCCCATCCGAAGCAAGTGCAAACAGAAGGCATAAGGCGGCCCGTCTGCCTTCGGGTAGCACGCTGGAGCCTGTCGGCAACGGCAGGCCTAGATAGATGATCATCCACGACAGAACCCGGCTTACAGCCCTTCTCCGCCCCCTTTTTCGGAGGTTTTATGGGACGCATAAAACAGAAATTCGATACCCTTGCCAATACCCTGTACATGCTGATTGCCCTGTTCATGCTGGGCGTGGCCCTGTTTTCCCTGATCAAAGGCACCCTCCATTATGCCTGGCTGATCTTTGCGGGGGGCGCCCTTTATTATCTGGTCATGGGCCTGAATGAGTATATAAAAGGGGGCGAAGGCTATCGGGAAAAGGCCTTAAAGCGCCTGCTGCTGGTTTTGGCCCTGGCGGGGGCGGCGGCCATATTTCGGCTTTGCCTGTAAAAATCCTCTTTTTCCTGCTTTTTCTAAGAAAAAAAACTTGCATTTTCCCCTGTGAATGCTATAATGCTCTTCCGTGACATATCACGATCCTTGCTTTCTTTTACGAAAGAAGGCCATTAGTCCAAAAGGAGGTCCAGTATGAACAAGTACGAATTAGCCGTTGTCTTAAGCAGCGCCGTTTCCGATGAGGAGCGGGCGGCAGCTCTGGAAAAAGTCCAGGGCTTCATTACCCGTGCCGGCGGTGCGATTACAGGCGTGGACGATTGGGGCAAGAAGAAGCTGGCTTATGAAATCCAGAAGATGAGCGAAGCCTTCTATACCTTCATTTCGTTCGAGGCGGAACCCTCTGTTCCCGCTCAGGTGGAAGAAAACATTCGCCTGATGGAGCAGGTGATTCGTTTCCTGTGCGTCAGCAGGAATGAGTAAGAGAGGAATTCAATGAATAAAGTGATTCTGATGGGTCGTTTGACCCGGGACCCCGAGCTTCGGTACTCCGCCGGGGAAAATGCCACGGCCATTGCCCGCTTCTCCATTGCGGTGGATCGTCGTTTCCGCAAGGGCGGCGACGGGGCCGAGGCTGATTTCTTCAACTGCACGGCTTTTGGCCGTCAGGGCGAATTCGTGGAGAAGTATCTGAAGAAGGGCACCAAGATTCTGCTTTCCGGCCGGATCCAGAACGATAATTATACCAATCGGGACGGTCAGAAGGTGAATGCGGTGCAGATCATCGCGGAAGAAATCGAATTCGCGGAAAGTCGGGGTGCTTCCGGCGGGCAGGAGCCTGCCGAGAGCCAGAGCAGAGCCTCCGTGCCGGTGAATGACGGGTTTATGAACCTGCCCGACAGCTCGGATGAGGATCTGCCTTTCAAATTCTAATTTCAGGAGGGTATTACCATGGCATTCAATAAAAACGAGAAGGGCGGCGCCCCCCGCAAGCACGGCATGATGCGTCGGAAAAAGAAGGTCTGTTCCTTCTGCGGCGTAGCCGGCGAAGTGGATTTTAAGGATGTGAACCGCTTGAGCAATTACATTTCCGAACGGGGAAAGATTCTGCCCCGGCGGGTCACCGGCACCTGTGCCCGGCATCAGCGGATGGTCACCACGGCCATCAAGCAGGCCCGTAACCTGGCCCTTCTGCCCTACACGGTGGATTGAGCCATACAAAGGCGCGGCCCCGGCTATTACGGCCGGGGCTGTTTTTTTCACATGGATAAGCAGAACTTTTTGGAAAAGCTGAATATTCAGGAGCCCCTGTTTCTGGCCCCCATGGCGGGGGTCACCGACGGGGCTTTCAGGCGGCTCTGTCGGGAGGCGGGAGCCGGAGCCTGCGTTACGGAAATGGTCAGCGCCAAGGCCCTTTACTACGGAAACCGAGGCACGGCCCAGCTTATGCGCCAGCCCACGGACGAAGGCCCCCTGGGCCTGCAGCTATTCGGCTCGGACCCGGAGATTCTGGCGGAAATGGCGGTAAAATATCAGGCAGATTATGATTTCATTGACCTGAATATGGGCTGCCCCATGCCTAAAATCGTGGGCAACGGCGAGGGCTCCGCCCTTTTGGAAAAACCTGAGCTGGTGCGGGAAATCATCCGCTGCATGAGCGGGGCCCTAAGCCGGCCCCTTACGGTCAAGATCCGCCTGGGGGCCACGCCGGAACGCTTGACAGGGCCGGCCATTGCGCAAATCGCCCAGGAGGCGGGGGCGGCGGCGGTTTTTGTCCACGGACGCACCCGGAGCCAGCTTTATGGGGGCCAGGCGGATTGGAAGATGATTCGGAAAATCCGGGAGGCCCTGGATATTCCCGTCATCGGAAACGGGGATATCCGCAGCGGCGGGGAGGCCCTTCAAAGACTGGAGGAAAGCGGCTGTGCCGGCCTGATGGTGGACCGGGCCGCCCGGGGCAATCCCTGGCTTTTTCGTGAGATTCGGGCTGCACTCCGGGGGGAGCCGATTCCGGAGCGGCCGGACCGGGCAGAGATGGGGGAGATGATCCGCCGCCATGCGGATTTGGAAATTCAGGAAAAAGGGGAGATGATCGGCTGCCGGGAGCTGCGCAAGCATCTGGCCTGGTATACCGCCGGGCTTACGGGGGGCGCGGCCCTGCGCCGCCAGGCTTCGGTGGTGGAAAGCCGGGAAGATGTGGAAGCCTTCATCCAGGCCTTCATGGAATCCCATCAATAAGGTTAAATTCTTGACTTTTTCCCCGGGGGGCTGTATAATCCCCCGACACAGGCAATTGTAAGGAAAGGACAGCAAAATGGAGAAAAAAATCCTGACCCAGGCGGGTCTTGAAAAGCTGGAAAGCGAGCTGAACGAATTAAAAATCACCCGGCGCAAGGAAGTGGCCCAGAAAATCAAGGAGGCCCGGGAACAGGGAGACCTGTCCGAAAATGCAGAATATGATGCCGCCAAGGAAGAGCAGCGCTATATCGAAGCCCGGATCGCCGAGCTGGAAGGCATTTTGAAAAATGCAGCCGTGGTGGATACGGAAGAAATTGATGAAAATGCGGTGAATGTAGGCCATACCGTGCGGGTGAAAAACGAAACCCGTAAAATCGAGCAGAGCTTTACCATTGTGGGCTCCTCGGAGGCCAATTCCCTGAACGGGTATATTTCCAACGAATCCCCCATCGGCCGGGTGCTGCTGGGCCGCAAGGTGGGCGATAAGGTTACGGTGGATGCCCCCATAGGGGAAATCAAGCTGAAGATTCTGGAGATTTTAAAAAGCTGATTATCGGGCTGACAGGGCATTTTTGTCCGCCTGTGAGGCGGCCCCGGGCCGCCTCATTTTTGTTTCCATTTTCCGTAAAATCTGTTATAATAAAGCGGCAAGCTCTCAGGGACATCGAAGACATGGGCCATGGATTCGGTGAACTTTGTATTGAGTTGGCGCAACGAAGGGACGGAAGGAGGGGTATTATGCTCCAGCGGGAAAAGGTCATTGCCATGAGCCGGCTGGCCATTGAAGAAAAAAAAGCCCCCCGTCTGGGCTTTATCCACCGCCAGTACTGGTTCAATGACTATCTGACCACGGAGATGTGGAAGGCCTTTTTTGCCATCACCATTTGCTTTGCTTTGGTGGTGCTGCTGGGCCTTATCGCCTTCGGGGACAGCTGGACAGTCCGCTATCATCTTTCCGATGTGCTGCAGCTTTCCGGGCGGCTTTTGTGGATATACCTGGGAGTTTTAGGCCTGGGCGTCCTGCTTTGTGCCCTGTCCCATGTGTGGCTGTATAAGCAGGCCTGCCGGCGGCAGGAACGACTTCAGGCTCAGCTGCGGGTGTTAAAGCGCCTCTATGCCCTGGAGGATGCCATAGAACGATTAAAGGAGCAGGAAGGTGCAAACTGATGCTTTTCTGGATAAAGTGCAGGAAGTTTTGAGCCGGGCCAAAAGCCTGGGGGGGAAGGTCATGGCAAATTATGGGACTTATCTCATTATGCTGGCCAAGGCCCTGATTGCCTTTGAGGTTTTTTCTGCCATCAACGGATATTTCCCCGGCCGGAGTTTTTTCATCCGGCCCATTGTGGTGATTGCCATTTCCTTGTTTTGCTCGGTGCTGCCCATAAGCTATATGAGCTTAATGGGCTCCCTGTGGCTTTTATTGCAGCTTTCCGCCCTGTCCCTGGAGGCCACGGCCTTTATGGCGGTGCTTTTGCTGGTGCTGGCCCTGCTGCGCTATTTAACCCTCCCCGGCTCGGGGATTGTCATGGTGCTGCTGCCCCTGTTTTTCCTGTGGAAAATCCCCTTTGTGATTCCCCTGCTGGTGGGGCTTTTGGGAAGCTTGGGTGCCTTTGTGTCTGTGGGCAGCGGGGTGCTGATTTTTTACTCTTTGAAACTTATTGCCGGCAATCTGACATATCTTACGGAGCCGGAGGGGGCCTCCATGGTCCAGCGGCTGCTCTTTTTGGTAAAGGGCTTTTTAGATCAGGAAACCATGCTGGCGGTGCTTATGGCCTTTTGCCTGACCACCCTGCTGGTTTATCTGCTCAGCCGGGCCTCGGTGCCCTATGCCGCCCAGATTTCCGTGGTGGTGGGGGCTATTTTCAATCCCCTGCTCCTAGGGGCCATCCTTCGTTTCTTTGGCCGTCAGGACGGGCCCGGCAGCATGATTTGGGGCAGCCTTTTGGGAGTGGTCCTGGGGCTGATTGTATCCTGCTTTTACCGTTTGCTGGACCATGCCCGCACGGAACGGGTCCAGTTTGAAGATGATGAATATTATTACTATGTGAAGGCGGTGCCCAAGCTGGGACGATTGACGAAAAAGGCGGAAAAACCTGAACCTGCCCCGGCGGAGGAGGGCCAGGGACGGGGCCGCAGCCGCCGGGTAACGGCGGAAATCAGGCAGCCGGAACACAGCGTGGAAGGGGAGGAAAAGGATGCGTGAATTCTTAAGACAGATTCTGCAATACGTCCAGTCGGTCAAAATCGCCCCCAAGAACATTCTGGAGATGCTTATCCTGGCGGTGATGATCTACTTCCTTTTTGCCTGGGTCAAACGCAGCCGGGCCTGGACCCTGCTCCGGGGCGTGGTGGTGCTGCTGGTTTTTGTTGTTATGGTCCATCTTTTGGAACTGAATGTTCTGTCTTATATTGCGGACCGTACCCTGAATATTTTGGTTATTGCCCTGCTGATTTTATTCCAGCCGGAGCTGCGGGCGGCGCTGGAGCAGATTGGTCAGGGGAAATACGTGCGCAGCATCCTTCGGGCGGGCCGTCCCCGCAGTGAAGCCCTTTATTCCCCTGAGGTGGTGGAGCAGATCATCGATGCTACCTATGTGATGGCCCAAAACCGCACCGGCGCCCTGATTGTGCTGGCCCGGGAAATCAATCTGGCTGAGTATATCCGCACCGGCATCCGCCTGGATGCGGTGGTTTCCAGCGCTCTGCTGATCAATATTTTCGAGCACAACACCCCTCTGCATGACGGGGCGGTGATTATGGAAGGACAGAAGGTCACGGCGGCCACCTGCTACCTGCCCCTGTCCCAAAGCCTGACCATTGAAAAGGAACTGGGCACCCGCCACCGGGCTGCCATCGGCCTGAGCGAGGTCACGGACAGCTGGACCATTGTGGTTTCCGAGGAAAGCGGTCAGGTGGCCCTGGCCCGCCGGGGCGAGCTGAGCCGGAACCTGAGACCCGACGAGCTCCGGGCGGAGCTTATGAAGATCGAAGAAGATTTTACCCTGCCGGAGATGGTGCGGAAGGGGGAAAAAAACCGCCGCCGCAAAGCCGCCGAGGCAGAAATCACAGAGGGAGGCGAAAAGAATGAATAAGCTCCTTCGAAACTGGCCCCTGAAGCTGGCCGCGGTGATTCTGGCGGTGATTGTCTGGTTCATTATTATGATCCTGGCGGACCCCACGGATGTGAAGACCATTTACAATGTGCCGGTGCGGCTTTTGAATACCCAGATGCTGACCCAGGCAGGGAAAAGCTATACGGTGGAGGGAGGCGAGGAACCCACGGTGACCATTCGGGTCAGCGCTTCGGGCTCTGTGCTTCGGGATCTGGATGCCTCGGATTTTTCTGCCGTGGCAGACGTGTCCAAAATGTTTGACGTAACGGGTCAGGTGCCCATAGAGGTCCTGCCCTTAAAGCCTACGGTCACCGCTGCCCAGATCAGTTTGAATACCCCTTCGGTGACCATCCATTACGAGAATATCATCACCAAGGAATTTGACGTGGAAATCCAGTGGCGGAACAAATTGCCCGACGGCTATTTTATTGACAGCCAGCGGATTACCCCTCAGCGGATTCGGGTTCGGGGCCCCGAGGAAACGGTGGTTTCCCGTATCGGCAGTGTGGTGGCGGAGGTGGATGTTTCCGGCTTGACGGAAAGCACCCAGCTGGATTGCTCCCTGCTCTTTTATACGGATTCCGGCCAGATCATGAATTTGGAAAGCTACCGGGATACCCAGGTGCTGCAGGATAAGGTCACGGTGAGCCTGGATGTATTCACCATGAAAACCGTGCCGGTGGTGATCTCCCAGGAGGCCCTGGATGCCGCCCGGGCCCAGGTGCCGGAGGGCTACCGCTATACCCGCACTCAGCAGTCCGTGACCACGGTACAGGTCAAGGGCCTTTTGAGCCGGCTGGCGGATATCAGCGCCGTATCCATTCCCGCAGGCAGCTTCAATATGCAGGGAGCCACGGAGGATAAGACCTTTACGATCGATTTGGCCAAATATCTGCCTGCGGGCATCGAATTGATGAGCGGCCAGGAGGCCCTGGAGGTGACCCTTTTTGTGGAAGCCCTGACCCTTCGGGAATTTGAGATCAAAAATCTGGAAGTCATCGGAGAAAAGAGCAATTACAGCTATGAGATCCAGAAACCGGTCAGGATATTTATCCAGGCCCTGGAGGCGGATTTTGTGGGTTTTGATCTGGACTCCGTCAGTGTGATTCTGGATCTGGGGGAATACGCCGACCGGCCCGGGGAGTATACCTTGCCCCTTACGGTCAGCTGCTCCGATACGATCTTTACTCCTTTGGATGAGAAAAATACCGTGAAGGTCACCGTCAAGCCCCATGAGCCTTCTGCCAACCCCATGGGCCGGGGCAACGATTAAGGCCCATGCGGATCCTGGTGCAGCGGGTCAAAGAGGCCTCCGTTCAGGTGGAGGGTCGGATAACGGGCCAAATCGGTCCGGGCTTTTTGGTGTTCTTAGGCATCAGCCGGGAAGATGGCCGTCCCCAGGCGGAGCGGCTGGCCAAAAAGCTTTTGGGTCTGCGAATTTTTCCGGATGAGGAGGGCAAAACCAATTTGTCCCTACAAGATGTGGGAGGCCAGCTCTTGCTGGTATCCCAATTTACTTTATATGCGGATTGCAGCAAGGGCTATCGCCCCAGTTTTTTTCAGGCGGCGGGAGGCCCCGAGGCGGAAGCCCTGTACGAGTATTTTATAGCGCTTTGCCGGGCCGGCTGCCCGGTGGTTCAGACGGGGGTCTTCGGTGCCCACATGGAGGTGGCCCTGATCAATGACGGACCCTTTACCATTTTCTGGGAGGAAAATCCATGATTTATTATATCCGGGGGATCGTGGCGGAATATACGGAGGAAGGCCTGGTGCTGGAGGCCGGGGGCCTGGGGTATCAATTGGCGGTGCCCGCCCGGCTTAAGGCGTCCTTACCCGGTCCCGGGGAGGAAGTGAAGCTCTATACCTATTTTCAGGTGGGGGAGGATGCCCAAAAGCTTTTTGGCTTTGAAAGCCGGGAAGACCGGCAGCTGTTTACCCAAATCATAAAGGTCAGCGGCATCGGTCCCAAGCTGGCCCTTTCCCTTATGGGGGTTCTGTCCGCCGACGAGCTTCGGCTGGCGGTGATGGCGGGGGATGTAAAAGCCATTTCCCAGGCCCCGGGTATGGGGAAAAAGACCGCGGAAAAACTGATTTTGGAACTAAAAGACAAAATCGATCCCACCAGCCTGATTGCGCCCAGTGCCGGGCCGGAAGCGGGGGGCAGTCCCCTGGTGATATCCGATGCCTTCAGCGAGGCGGTGGCGGCCCTCCAGGCCTTAGGCTACAGCGCATCGGAATCCTTAAAGACCGTCCGGAGTCTGGAGGCCGGGGCGGATTGGAGCGTGGACGAAATATTGCAG
>CACZSB010000064.1 GCA_902783765.1 uncultured Lachnospiraceae bacterium | reverse complement strand
GCCCGCTCCATCAGGGCCCGCACGGCCTCCCGGGGCTCCGCCCCCTGATTCACAATGCTGTCCAGGCCCCGGGTGATGGGCATATCCACCTCATATTGATCCGCCAGCCTTATGGCCGCCGGCAGGGCATTTAGGCCCTCCACCACCTGGCCCACCTGGGCCACGGCCACTTTCACGCTCAGGCCCGAGCCCATGAGCTGACCGCAGCGGTTATTCCGGCTGTGACGGCTGGTGGCGGTAACGATCAAATCGCCCACACCGGCCAGGCCCCAGAAGGTTTCCGCCTGGGCCCCCATCTTTTCTCCCAGCCGCCGCATTTCCGTGAGGCCCCGGGTGATAATGGCGGCCTTGGCATTATCTCCAAAGCCCAGGCCGTCGGAGACCCCCGCCGCCAGGGCGATAACATTTTTCAACGCGCCGCAAAGCTCCGTGCCCAGCACATCGTCATTGGTATAGACCCGCATCAGTGGATTGGTGAAAATCTCCTGAACCTGCCGGGCAGCCTCCCAATTCTCACAGGCTGCCACAATGGTGGTGGGCAGGTCCCGGGCCACCTCCTCCGCATGGGTGGGCCCCGACAGCACCGCCACGGTAACGCCTTCTCCCGCCTCCTGGCGGATCACATCGCAGAGGGTCAAAAGGCCATCCGCCTCTATGCCCTTGGAGGCATTGACGATCAGCTGGTCCTTGGGGATATAGGCCGCCGCCCGGCGGAAGGTCTCCCGCACATAGGGCGATGAAACCACATTTAGCAGCAGATCCTTGCCCCGGCAAAGGGTTTCCAGATCCTCCGTCAGCTCCAGACTTTTGGGGATATCCACCCCGGGCAGGTTGGGCTGCTCTCCCGTTTCCCGTATGGCATCCAGCTCGCTTTTTAAGGCGGACCACAGCTGCACCCTGTGACCGTTTTTCGCCAGCATCCGGGCCAGGGCCACGCCCCAGGTTCCTGCGCCAAAAACACCGATTTTAGCCATAACGTGTTCCTCCTTACATCCTCCGGTCGCCCTTACCCGTCACGGCTGCGCCGTGCCGCCCTCTCCCCCGTCCGGGAGAGGGCAAGGCCTACATCCTCTCCGGGATGCCGAATCCCAGCAAATCACAGAAGCTGACCAGGGTCTTTTCCGCCTCTTCCAACAAGCTGATCCAGCCCTGCTGGCGGTCTTTGTCTGTTTCCTTTAAAATATGATTGTCCCGGTAAAAGGCACTGAAAAGCCCCGCCAGCTCGTAAAGATACTGACACAATTTGTGGGGCGCCTTTTCCCGGAAAGCCTCCTCTATGGTCTGCCCCCCTCGGGTCAGCTGGAGCTGCAGGGCCTTTTCTCCCGGGCCCGCCGCAGGCTGAATCGGTCCCAAAGAAAGACCGGCCTCCCGGCACTTCCGCAAAATGGAACGGATCCGCACCGCTGTATAAAGGAGATAGGGCCCCGTGTTTCCCTCAAAAGAGGTAAAGCGTTCCAGATCGAAAACATAATCCTTGGTGGCCTGATTGGACAGATCCCCGTATTTTAAGGCCGCCAGACCGATGATACCTGCGGTTTGCCGTTTTTCCTCCTCAGGAAGCTCTGTATCCGCCATGCGCTCATATACCGCTTCCTGCACCTCTTTCAGCAGATATTCCAGCCGCAGCACCCCTCCGTCCCGGGTCTTAAAGGGCTTGCCGTCCTTTCCGTTCATGGTGCCGTAGCCCAGATGGCTCAGAACGCAGCTCTCCGGCACCAGACCGGCCCTTCTTGCCGCCCGGAAAACCTGTTCAAAATGCATGCTCTGCCGCTTATCTGTGATGTAAAAGATTTCCGCCGGATGATACAGCGCCTCCCGCTCCACAATGGTGGCCAGGTCCGTGGTGGCATAGAGATAGGCCCCGTCGGATTTCTGCACCAGGCAGGGAGGGATTTCCTTGGCGTCATCGGCTTTTGCAACATAAATCACCCGGGCGCCTTCACTTTCCTCTATGATGCCCTGCTCGTCAAAATCCGCCAGCATGCCGGGAATCAGTTCCTGTACATCGCTTTCCCCTTTCCAGAGTTCAAAATGTACGTTCAGTCCATCATAGTTTTTCTTTAAATCCGCCCTGGAAACCGCCAGAATGTGGTTAAACAGCGCCCTATAGCCCGGGTTTCCCTGCTGGAGCTTCAGGGTGGCCAGATGAGCCCGCTCCGAAAAGGCGGCATCCTCCTTGGCCCGGGCGCTGGCGGCGGGATAAATCCGTTCCAAATCTGCGATGCCAAAGGGGGGCTCCGCCGGATAATCCCCCTGATAAGCCGGATCAAAATAGGGCAGATCCGGCTGCTCATCTTTTACAGCCTCAATCACCAGCCCCATCTGCAGTCCCCAGTCTCCCAGGTGCACGTCGCCGATGGCTTCATAGCCCATGAAGGCGTACAGCCGCTTGATGGATTCCCCGATAATGGCGCTGCGCAGATGTCCCACATGAAGGGGCTTGGCCACATTGGCTCCGCCGTAGTCAATCACGGCGGTTTTTCCCACGCCCGGTTTATCCACCCCAAAAGCCGTCTCCCGGGCAAGCTCATTTAAATGCGCCGCCAGGGCGCCGGGGGAAATATTCAGATTAATAAAACCGGGTTTAACCGCTTCCGCCTTTTCAAAAAGGGGATCCGCCGCCAGCTTTTCCGCCACCGCCTCGGCGATTTCCATGGGATTACGTTTGGCCGCCTTGGCCGCCGCCAGGGCCCCATTACATTGATACTCACATAAATCAGGCCGATTGGATAAATTGGCCCGGCCATAGCCGGGATCCAGCTCCAGGGCCCTGAAGGCCCCGGCCAAATGATCTGAAATGATACTTTGTAATGATGTCATGGTTTTTCCCCCTAAAGTCACATAAAAAAATACTTGCTTTTTTGTGGATGCATGTTATAATGCACCTTGCGTCACGGAAGTGTAGCTCAGCTGGGATGAGCGTTCGCCTCACACGCGAGAGGTCATGGGTTCGAGCCCCATCACTTCCATGAAGAAGGAACCGAAGGGTTCCTTTTTTCTTGCCCTCTCCCGGACGCGGGAGAGGGTGGCACGGCCTTTAGGCCGTGACGGGTGAGGGCCGACTTGCCACCGCCTCACGCTCCTTCCATCCTGGTGAGTTTGGCGGCCTGATCCGCCGCTATGAGGGGATCAATCACCTCGTCCAGGCCTCCGTTCATAATATCATCGATCTTATAGAGCGTCAAATGAATCCGATGGTCCGTCACCCGGCTCTGAGGAAAATTGTAGGTTCGGATCTTCTCCGAACGATCCCCGGTGCCGATCTGACTTCTTCGCTCCGCCGCCTCCGCGCTTTGCTTTTTCTCCAACTCCAGCTCATACAATTTGGAACGGAGCAGCTTAAAGGCTTTTTCCTTGTTCTGCAGCTGGGATTTTTCCGTCTGGGAATAAATCACAATGCCCGTGGGATAATGGGTCAGGCGCACGGCGGAGTCCGTGGTATTCACGCATTGTCCCCCATTGCCGGTGGCCCGCATCACATCGATGCGGTAATCCTTGGGATCGATGACCACATCCACCTCTTCCGCCTCGGGCATCACCGCCACGGTGGCGGTGGAGGTATGGATCCGGCCGCCGGATTCTGTTTCCGGCACCCGCTGTACCCGGTGGACGCCGCTTTCATATTTCATGCGGGAATAGGCGCCTTTGCCGCTGATCATGGCCACCACTTCCTTAAAGCCCCCCAGACCCGCTTCGCTTAAGGAGATCATTTCCACCTTCCAGCGGCGGCTTTCCGCATAATGGACATACATGCGATAAAGCTGGGCCGCAAAGAGGGCCGCTTCCTCGCCCCCGGCTCCGGCCCGAATCTCCAGCATGATATTCCGATCGTCATTGGGGTCCTTTGGCAAAAGCAGGAGCTTTAATTCCTGACTCAGGCGCTGGCTTTCTTTTTCCGCCTCCGTCATTTCCTCCTTTAAGAGGCTGCGCATGTCCTCGTCCTTTTCCTCTTCCAGCATGGACAGGGCGTCCTGGCGGTCACGCAGCGCCTTTTCATATGCCCGGTAGGTCTCCACCAGAGGGGCCAGATCGCTTTGCTCCTTCATCAATTTACGGAAACGATTCTGGTCCAGGGCTGCCTCCGGGGAAGCCAGCTCCGCCTGTATTTCTTCGAAATGCTTGCACACATCCGCACATTGTTCAAACATGATAATTTCCTCTTTTATATTGGGCATGGGTTCCTTCGCTGTCGCTCAGGATAACATATACATGAGATTTTATGATACCTCCACCACCCGGTCCAGACCTGCCAAATCCTGATAAATTCTAATGTTTTCATAGCCGGCGGACCGGAAAATATCCGTCACCGCCAGGCCCTGCTCGCAGCCGATTTCCAAAAGGAGGCGGGGATCCGTATCCTTTTTCAGACCCTTGACACCTTGAGCTAAACGTCTATAAAAGTCCAGCCCGTCTGCCCCCCCGTCCAGGGCCAGCCGGGGTTCGTGATCCCGCACCTCCGGCATCAACTCCTCTATTTCCCCGGAGGGAATATAGGGGGGATTGCAAACGATCAAATCGAAGGAAGTTTCCGTAAAAGGCGCCAGCATGTCCCCCTGCACGAATTCACATCGTTCCTCCACCCCGTTCAGGGCCGCATTTTCCCGGGCCAGCGCCAGGGCCCCCGGGGAAATATCACTGAGGATAACCCGGGCTTCGGGATGAAGCTTTGCCAAAGACAGGCCGATACAGCCGCTACCGCAGCACAAGTCCAGCACCGAAGGCCTTCCTTCCCTATCCTTCAATATTTTCAAGGCCCGTTCACACAGGATTTCCGTATCCGGCCGGGGGCAAAGCACCTCCCGGTTGATTTTAAAGGGCAAACCCATGAACCAGCAGCGGCCGATGATTTGCTGTAAGGGAATCCGGGCGGCCCGAAGCCTGACGCCCTCCTGAAACCGTGCCTGTGCCTCTTCTGAAAGTCTGCCGTCCCATAGGGGAAGGTGCGCCCGGTCGGGCCCTCCGGCCCATTCCAGGAGCTCCGCCCCATCCCATTCAGGATCCGGCACCCCGGCGGACCGTAAAGTCTGAATGGCAGTTTTTAAAAATGCGTCAGCCAAAATGCTCCGCCTCCCATGCTTTCCAATCGAAAACCGCCTCTGTGGCCGCCATCCCCACTTCGATCATATCATCTGAGGGTTCCCGGGTGGTGAGGCGCTGGAGCCACAGTCCCGGCTTGCTCATGGCGCAAATAATCCCATTATTTGTGCTCCCCGCCAAACGGATAAACTCGTAGGAAAGACTCATCACCAGGGGCAGGGCCAAGAGCTTGCAGCCGATTCGCAACAGCAACGGCTCCCGGGGAAGAAATACGCCCACCACTATACTCACCAGCAGGGTAAATAAGATAAAACTGGTGCCGCAGCGCTTGTGATAACGGCTGCTTTTCCGTACATTTTCCAGGTTCAAGGGCAGACCGTTTTCGATGCAGCTGATGCATTTATGCTCCGCCCTGTGGTACATGAAAACCCGCTTCGTGTCCTTCATCTGTCCGATGAGGTACAAATAGGCGATGAAGATGACCATCCGAATCAACCCCTCCGCCAGAGAAACCAGCAGGGAGGCACTGAGAACATCCTTTAATAAGCGCACCAGGGCCGTAGGCAGAACCAAAAAAAGTCCCAGAGCCAGCAGCAGGGCAAAAAATGCCGCACTGCCCATGGCCAGCTTTTCAGCGGCCTCTTTTTTCTGGGGCGTCTCCCCGTCCGGCTCTGCCTGAGATGCTTCCGCCTCTTCAAAGAAGGAGGCGGACCAAAACAGTGTCCCCAGTCCCAGCTTCATGGAATCCAAAAAGATCAACGGGCCCCGCAGAAAGGGGATTTTCCGCCATTTATCAGGGCCCCCGATGTTGTGAACCACCTCCTGTTTGGAGACCAGCTCCCCGTCACTTTTTCGGACGACGCAGGCATAGCGGTCACCGTTTTTCATCATGACCCCTTCCAGCAAGGCCTGCCCGCCCACTTCAGAATTTTTCATACAAAAACCTCGCAAAATAAAAAACAAAAGTCCGAAGCCGAAGCTCCAGACTTTTGTCTCCTTGGCAAAATGCTAATTGTTGCCCTGTACGCCGTACTTCCGGTTGAACTGCTCAATCCGTCCCCGGGCAGCTACAGCTTTCTGCTGGCCGGTATAGAAGGGATGGCACTTGGAGCAGATTTCCACGTGGATTTCCTGCTTTGTGGAGCCGGTGGTAAACTCATTGCCGCAGTTGCAAGTAACCTTGGCCTGATAATAAGTGGGCTGAATTTTCTCCTGCATAATTTTCCTCTTTTTCCTGGACCAGGGGTGAGGGCCTCCTGTCCGATTTGGCTGTTATTTCCGAAAACAGCTCATGTACTATAGCATAGGATTCACAGGAATGCAATGCCTCGGAACAATAATATTTTGTAAAACAAAGGACTACAGCCCCGTCAGAGCCTTTATCTGATTATGACTTTAGGCCTGAAGGTTTCGTATCACCGCCTCGGCGCAGCGGATGCCGTCCACGGCGGCGGAGGTGATGCCGCCGGCATGGCCCGCCCCCTCCCCGCAGGGATACAGCCCCCGGATATTGCTTTGAAGGCTTTCATCCCTCGGAATCATAATGGGGGATGAGCTGCGGCTCTCCACCCCCATCAGCAAGGCGTCATCCATTTCAAAGCCCGGCATCATACGGTTAAAGCGGGGCATCACCTCTCCCAGAGAACGGGTCAACAGGGGAAACAGGCGGGAAAGATCTGTAAAAGAGGCCTGACCCTTTAAGGCCGGCGCCAGGGATCCCGCCCCGGGGGAAGGCCGCCCCTTCACAAAATCCTCCCAGCGTTGGGTGGGAACAGCGCCCTCTCCCAGGCCATAGGCCGCCTGCTCCAAAGCCGCCTGGGCCTCCATCCCGCCGAATAATTCCGGGCCGAAATCCTCGGGCCGAACCTGCACCAGCAGGGCGGCATTGGCATTATCCCCCGCCCGACCGGAAAAACTCATACCGTTTACGCAAAGGCCCCCCGCCTCGCTGGCGGCATTCACCACATAGCCCCCGGGGCACATGCAAAAGGAAAAAACTCCCCGGCCCTCTTCCGTGGCGGCACTGAGCTTATACTCAGCCGAAAGAAAAAAGTCCCTT
>CACZSB010000063.1 GCA_902783765.1 uncultured Lachnospiraceae bacterium | reverse complement strand
TCCCGGGTGACCTGTCGAATCTCCTGGCCATCGATAAAAATACTGCCTTCTTTGATATCATAAAAACGCATGAGCAGGTTGATAATGGTGGTTTTCCCAGCGCCCGTATGGCCCACAATGGCAATGGTGCTTCCTGCGGGGGCTGTTAAATTGAAGCTTTTCAGGATGGGGGAACCGTGGACGTATTCGAAATCCACATTTCGACAAATCACATCCCCCCGGGTAATATCCAGCGCCCGGGCACCTTCCAGATCCGCCGGCTCCTCCTCCTCGTCCAAAAAGCGGAAGACCCGCTCCGAGGCAGCCAGGGCGGACATGATTTCGTTGAAGATATTGGCGATTTCGTTGATGGGACCGGAGAATTTTCGGGAATACAGCACAAAGGAGGAGATGACCTCCAGATTCACCTGCTTCAGAATATACAGGACGCCGCCCCCCAGACTTACCAGAGCCAGCCCCAGGTTGTTCACAAAGCCCACCAGAGGGCCGGCGGTCATGGCCACGCTCTGGGCGTTTTTATAGGCATCCGCCGCTTCCTGGTTGATTTCATGAAACTCCCGGCAAACACCGTCTTCGTAGGCATAGGCCAGAATCGTGCGCTGGCCGCTGAATTTCTCCTCCACAAAGCCGTTCATTTTCCCATAGGCGGCGCTGCGCCGGGCAAAAAGCGGCCGGGAAATCCGGGCCCGGCGTTTGGTGATCATAAACGCCAGGGGAATGGTGATCAGAGTGGATAAAGACAGCCAGGCGGAAAGGCGAATCATCATGTACAGGGAGCCCGCTACGGTCACCACGCTGGTTACAACCTGTACCAGGTCCGTGGCCAGGGAGGTGGTGAGCACATCGATATCGTAGGAGACCCGGGAGATAATATCCCCGGCCATATGACCGTCAAAGTAGCTCACGGGCAGGGAAAGGAGCTTGTGGAACACATCCCGGCGCATGTCATAGGCCACCCGGCGGCTGATCCGCATCATGGCGATATTCACGAAAAGGGAAATCAGGCCGCTGAGGGCATACACCGCCAGCATGGCCAGGGCATAATACTTCACCCGCTGGAAATCAATGAGGCCCACTCCCGCCTCGGCTTCGTGGATGGCCTTGCCCGCCAGCCGGGGGCCCATCAGGTTTCCCGCGTTGGACAGGAGGGTCAGGAGTATCAAAACAAAGAGGGCCACGCGATAGCGGCTCAGGTAAGAAAGGATACGGCGCAGGGCCTTCCGTATATCCCTGGGTTTTTCTATTTTCCCGTTTCTGGGCTGTCCTCCCGGAGGCATAAGCGTTTTTCTCCCTATTCTAAGGCGCCCATTTGGGCCTGACATATATCCCGGTAATAGGCGCAGTGTTCCATCAGGTGGTCGTGGGGGCCGTAACCGATGCATGCCCCGTCCTTCAGCACCAGAATATTGGTGAGATTCCGAATGGAGCTTACCCGCTGGGCAATCATAATCAGGGTGGAATTCTGGTAATGTTCTCCCAGGGTCTTTCGCAGCTGGGCGTCGGTGCGGTAATCCAGGGCGGAAGAGGAGTCATCCAAAATTAAAATCCGGGGCTTTCCCGCCAGGGCCCTGGCAATCAAAAGCCGCTGCTTTTGGCCCCCGGACAGGTTGGCCCCCTTTATATCCGCCACAAAATCCAGACCGCCCTTCAGACCGTAAACGAAATCCGCCGCCATGGCGTGGGTCACGGCTCCGTCCACCTGTTCCTGGCTTAACGAGCGGCCGAAATCAATATTGTTGAACAGACTGTCGTTAAAGACAATATCATTTTGGAAAACCACCCCGAAATAGCGCCGCAGCTCGTCCTTGTCAAAACCGCGCACATCCCGCCCGTCTATAAACACGCCGCCTTCCTTCACATCGTAAAAACGCATGAGAAGTTGCAGCACGGTGGATTTGCCGGCCCCGGTGGGCCCGATGATTCCCAGACTTTCCCCTTCCTTTAGCGCAAAGCTGATATTGCGCAGGGCCGGGGTCTGCTGCTGACGGCTCAGGGGGTCTGCTGCCTCCTGATAACGGAAGGTCACATTTTCCATGCGCACCAGTTCCTTCCCGGCGGGACTCAGGCAGGCCTGGGGCTCCAGCACGGGCTGATCCTCCGGGGATACCAGCACTTCCTCAATCCGGCGGGCAGAGGCGGCGGCCTTGCTCATCATGATGAAAATTCGGTTCAGAGCCATTACGCTCATCAATATGGTGTTGAAATAGGTGAGACTACCTAAAATCACGCCGGCCTTCATGGCCCCGGCATTTACCCGCATGGCGCCCACATAGACCACCAGAGCCAGCCCGGCATTCAGGCACAGGTTCATTACAGGGCCCGGCAGGGCCATTATGGCGGAGGCCTTGGTATTGCTGCGGAACATGGCCTCATTGGCCTCGTCGAAACGGCGCTCTTCGTAATCCTTTTTGGAAAGAGCCTTCACCACCCGGATGCCGGTGATGTTTTCCCGCATGATCCGCACTACGGTATCCAGCTTTTCCTGTACCACGTTAAAAAGGGGAATGCCCTTCCGGGACACCAGGAAAATAAAAAGCCCTAGGGGAATGATGATGGCCACCAATATGGAAGCCAGCACCACATCCATGGTGTACATCATGATAATGCCCCCCAGCATCAGGAAGGGGGCCCGGACGCACATGGCCTGCAGGGTCTGGGCGAATTGCTGAATATTGTAACTGTCGCTGGTCATGCGGCTGGTGAGGGAGGGCAGGGTAAAAAGGTCGAAGCGGCTGCCGGAGAGCCGGGCGGTTTTTCCGAATAAATCCCGGCGCACCGAAAAGGCCACGTCCCGGGCATTGCGCACCGCCGCCCGATTGGCCACCACGTTCATGAAGGTCGTAAGCCCCGCCACGGCCACCATCAGCAGGCCCCAAAAAACCACGATTTTAATTTCTCCCAGGGGAACAATCTCGTCAATGATATGGGTCAGGATCCGGGGCAGAAACAATTCAAAGATGGACGCAAAAAATTTCAGGCCCATGCTCCAGGCCAGTCGTCCCCGTAATTGTTTCAGATATTGAAAGATCAATGCCATATGGAAGAAGCAGTTTTTAAAGGCTGGGGGCTGTCCCCTTCTTATCTTCTCAGCAGCGGCAGCATGGTGAGCCAGCTGTCGTTGATATCCTTTTTCATCTCCAGAGCCTGGTGGATCTCAAAATCCACGATTTCGTCATTTTTAAAGGCGATCACCCGGTTCAGATTGCCTTCCGCAATAAGCTCCACGGCCCGGATGCCCATGCGGGTGGCCATGACCCGGTCCCGGCAGCTGGGGCTGCCCCCCCGCTGGAGATATCCCAAAATGGTGGCCCGGCTTTCCATGCCGGTGGCATTCTCGATGCGGCGGGCCAATTCCTCGGAGTGACCCACACCCTCCGCATTGATAATCAGATGGTGCTTTTTGCCGGAGCGGCGGCCCTCCATCACATCCCGGATCAGGGCCTGTTCGTCCCCCTCCCAGCACTCCGGC
>CACZSB010000062.1 GCA_902783765.1 uncultured Lachnospiraceae bacterium | reverse complement strand
CTCGTCGAAGAGATAGAACTCGAACTCCGGCAGGATCAGCATTTTGTCTGCCACGCCGGTGGAACGCATATATTCCTCTGCCGCCAGCACGATATTTCGGGGATACTGGGGCAGGGGCCGGTTTTTGGGATAATCGATGATCATGGCATTTCCCGTCATGGACAGGGTGGGGATCTCACAGAAGGGATCCACCTGAGCCGTGGTCACGTCGGGGATAAAGACCATATCGCTCTTTTCCACCACCGCATAACCGTAATTGGACGCATCAAAGCCGATGCCGTCCTCTAAGGTCTTTTCGCTGAAACGGCTGGCAGGAATGGTAACATGGCGGAATGCGCCATTGATGTCAACCATCTTAAAATCCAGCATTTTGATCTCATGCTCCTCAATGAAGTGAATCACTTCCTTGGCATTCTTGAACATAAAAAGCCTCCGTTTGATTTGTTAATATTACGGGCAATTAACCGAATCAAACCTATCACAGAGCCGCAGCAAAGTCAACTGCGGAGAATTATTATCCTATGGTTTTTCCCCGCCCCGGCTTCCGATTCTATTTTGCTTTCGGCCATATGGTTTTCATTGACCGGACCTCGGCTTTTCGATATGATAAAACCATCAGTTTGCATTGGGGGATAGAATTATGGAATTACTGATCACCGGCTCCCTGGGAGCCACGGAAGCGGATTTAGAGGCCATCCGAGCACTGGGCCACCATATCACCCTTCACCCGGATGAACGGGTGCCGGTGACGAATCCCGGTCAGTATGAGGGCATCATCGGCAACAGCCTTTTCTACTACGGAGGCCATGAGGGCTATGACAATCTCCGCTATTTGCAAATCACCAGCGTGGGTCTGGATCGGGTGCCCCTGGACTGGGTAAGGGAGCGGGGCATCGTCCTGAAAAATGCGGAGGGCGTCTACGCGCCGCCCATGGCGGAGTGGACCATCATGCGGATCCTGGAACTTTTAAAGCAGGTACCCAGGGAAATGCGAAGGCAATTGGATGGCATATACAAGAAAAGCTGGGACTGGCAGGAGCTGGAGAACCGTCAGATTTTGATGATTGGCTTTGGCCCCTATGGGAAAGAGATTGCCCGGCGGCTAAAGCCCTTCGGTGCCTCCCTCTGGGTGGCTAACCGGAGCCTGCGGGAAGATCCGAATGTGGATGCCTTTTATCCCTTAAGCGATCTGCCTCAGCTTTTGCCCCAGGCGGATATTATCATTCTGGCCCTGGCTTTAAGCCAGGAGACCCGTCATATCCTGGACCGGCAGCGCCTTCTTTCCTTAAAGGCCGGCGCTTTGCTGATCAACGGAGCCCGGGGAGCCCTTATTGATGAGGAGGCCCTTATCGAGGCACTCAAAAACGGCCCCTTAAGAGGAGCCGCTTTGGATGTGTTTGAAACCGAGCCCCTGCCGGCAGATTCTCCCTTATGGAAGCTGGAGAATGTATTGCTATCCCCCCACAACAGCTTCGTGGGTCAGGAAAATCACCGGCGCATGATGGAGATCGTATTAAGGAATCTGAAGGAATACGGTGCTTAGGCCTTGGCCTTCTCTTCGTGATATTCCTTTTCCGTATTCACATTCCAGATATTATCCTTGCTGCTCACGCCGGCAAGGATATTTTTTACTGCCTCAAAGGAGGTGCACATGCTGTGGTCGATGTTATTGTAGCGGTGCTGACCGTTGCGGCCCACACAGAAAAGATTGGGGATGCTGTCCAAAAAGCCCCGGAGCTCGTCCATCTTTTCATAGGTATCAAAATAGGCCGGATAAGCCTTTTTCACCCGTTCCACATGGCTGTCCAGTACTTCAGATTCGGCGCCGATCAGCCCAATTTTTACCATTTCGGAAATTCCCAGCCGGGCAAAGTCCTCGTCGGAAAGGGACCACATGGCATCCCCCTCATTGCAGAAATACTCCAGGCCGATCCACACCGTATGGTCGATATCCTTCACTAGATAGGGAGACCAGTTATTGTAAACCTGGAAACGGCCCATTTTGACCTTTTTATCGTGGACATAGACCCAGTTATCCGGCACGATATTCCCGATGGTGGGGATCTTCGTTTCATTCTTCAAAAGGATCTTGGGCACCAGCACCCCCACGGTCATATAATCCCGGTAGGGCAGGCCCTTGGCAATGGCCAGCGCCTTTTCCGGCACATCATTCATGCCCACTGCCAAATCCTTCACGGGCATGGAGGAAATGATCACATCCCCCTCCAGCCGCTGTGTCTGGCCCTCTTGCTCATAACGCAGCGCCTTCAGACCGCCCTGTTCGTCCCGTTCCAGACCAGTGACCCGGGCGTTCATCAGGATGGTGCCCCCTAATTTCTCGATTTCCGCCGCGGTGATCTCCCAAAGCTGTCCCGGTCCCAGCTTAGGATAGGAAAACTCCTCAATCAGAGAGGTTTCCACCTTACGATTCTTTTTGTGGAAAAGCTTTCCAAAGATATCCTTCAAAACCGCTTTAATGGACAGACCCTTGACCCGCTGAGCGCCCCATTCCGGGGAAATCTCCCGGGGATGGCGGCCCCAGAGGTTTTCCGTGTAATTTTCAAAAAACATGGAATACAGCTTCTTCCCGAAACGGTTGATATAAAAGTCTTCCAAGGACTTTTCCGGCCGTTTATGGAAAAGGGTTTTCAAATAGCTGAAGCCCACCATCATGGTGGTGCCAAAGCCCATATTCCGTATGGTCTCCATCTTCAGGGAGATGGGATAATCGAAAAAGCGGCTGTTGAAGAAGATCCGGGACAGACGGTTTCTCCGGAGCATGACCCGGTCTGTTTTTTCCGGATCCGGGCCACCGGCAGTCACCGTGGAATGGCGGCCCAGACGGATATCGTCAAATGGCATACGCCCCTGAAGGGGCAGCATCTTTTCCCACCATTCATTTACTTCCGGAACTTTAGAGAAGAAACGATGGCCACCCATATCCATGCGATTTCCCTTGTAATTCACAGTCCGGGAAATCCCTCCCAGGGCGCTGCTTTCCTCCAGCACCACCACTTCATAATCCCCCGAACGGGAAAGAAGCTCATAGGCGGCGGTGAGTCCGGCGGGCCCGGCCCCGATAATCAGAACTTTTTTCATTAATGATTCGTCCTTTTTTTTACCAGCTGGAGGGCAAAGGTGTTGGGGCCGCAGTGGGTAGCCACGGCGGAACAGGCTTCAATAGCCTCCACCTGTTTGAAATAATTCAGATCCTGAATATGCTTAATCACATCCT
>CACZSB010000061.1 GCA_902783765.1 uncultured Lachnospiraceae bacterium | reverse complement strand
TACCATCCTCACCCAGCAAAAAATCCATCTGCTGGGCATGATGACGGAGGCCATCCATACCCCCTTTATGAGCGACCGGGCTCTGGCTATTGAGAACGCCCAGTATATTTTCCGCACCATGGCGGATTTAGGCGAGGATATCGAATATAAAAAAGGCGGCATCATCCAAAGCCGGGCGGCGGAGGTGCTGAAAAAGGCGGCCACGCTGCTGGCGGAGATTGAGCGCACCGGCCTGTTCGCTACCCTGGAAAAAGGCGTATTTGCGGATATCAAGCGCCCTCTGGACGGAGGCAAGGGCCTGGACGGTGTGGTAAAGAAATCCGACCGCTACTTCAATCCCTTTGTGGAGGAAATGCATAAAAAGGAGGCCCGCGCATGAGCTCCGGACTTTATGATATGTCCGCCAAGGACTTTGACAAAACCCTGGATTTGACCGCCATTAAGCCCTACGGCGACACCATGAACGACGGCAAGGTGCAGGTTTCTTTCACCCTGCCTGTGGCCAACAACGACAAAGGTATGGAGGCGGCCCGGATTCTGGCAAAGCAAATGGGGCTGTCCGAGCCCAATGTGGCCTACGCCCGAACCCTGGATGCGGAGTTCACCTTCTATGTGGTCTATGGCTCCTGCACCCATTCCGTGGATTATACCAAGATCCAGATCCAGGCCATCGAGGATGTGTCTATGGAAATGGATGAGGTGGACGCTTACATCAAGGAGCATATCGGCCGGAAGATCGTGGTGATCGGGGCCTCCACCGGCACGGACGCCCATACCGTGGGGATCGACGCCATTATGAACCGCAAAGGCTTTGCGGGGCATTACGGTCTGGAGCGCTATGAGATGATTGAGGCCCTGAACATGGGTGCCCAGGTGCCCAATGAGGAGTTTCTGGCCAAAGCAAAAGAAATCAATGCGGATGTATTGCTGGTGTCCCAGACCGTGACCCAGAAGAATATCCACATTATGAATTTGACGGAGCTTATCGAGCTGGCGGAAGCCGAGGGCATGCGCTCGAAATGCGTTATGTGCTGCGGTGGTGCCCGGATCACCCATGAGCTGGCCAAGGAACTGGGCTTCGATGCCGGCTTCGGCCCCGGGAAATTCGCCAACGATGTGGCCACCTTCGCCGTGAAGGAGATGGTACGGAGAGGGATGAAGTGATTAAGGATCATTTGCCCTCCCGGGCAAATGTCCGGAATACAATCCGCCTGCAGCGGATGGAATCGGCAAGGATGCCCCTTGCCCTCCCCCTGAAGAGGGGGAGGGTGGCACGGCGAAGCCGTGACGGGTGAGGGCGCCTTGAGGACGCCCCCTTGTCCTCCCCCGGAAGCGGGGGAGGGGGGACCGCCGCCGTAGGGCGGTGGTGGGCGGGGGCGACTTGCCAGGAAACCGTGTCATCCTGAGCGAAGCGAAGGATCCCATGAACAAAGCCAGTGATAGGATTCTTCGGCCTGTGGCCTCAGAATGACACAGAAAAAGGTTTCAGCAAGATGACAGGGGACATATCTCTGTCATCTATTTTACATCTATGCCCCTTTGCAATGTGACACGAATTGTGTTACATTTTTGGCTGAAGGGTGGCATTCCGTTTCCCCTTATGGTTCCGACGCCGCATAAGGAAATCAATATGGATCTTATGGCGGAAGAAGCGCTTCATCAGAAACCGGAAGCCGGGTATCAGGATGTGCTTACCGGCCTGAAGTGACTAAAGAACATAGATAAAAGCAGGTGGAAAATGACCTTTTTTGAACTTTTGAATAATGCGTATTCATTAACACAATTATTCGATTTTTTCCTTCGGATTCTGGTTGCAGGACTCTGCGGCGCCGTGATCGGCTTCGAACGAACCCGCCGTTTTAAGGAGGCTGGCATACGGACCCATGTGATCGTCTGTGCGGCGGCAGCCATGATTATGATCATATCGAAATACGGGTTTGCGGATATTGCGGGCCCGGAGGGAGCCTTGGGGCTGCGGGGGGCGGATCCTGCCCGGCTCGCCGCCCAGGTCATCGGCGGCATCAGCTTTTTGTGTGCCGGCGTCATTTTTAAAGCAAACGGCAGCATTCGGGGATTGACCACTGCGGCAGGCCTCTGGGCAACCGCCGGCATCGGTCTGGCCGTAGGCGCCGGTTTTTACTGGATCGGCCTGGGATTTACCCTGCTGATTGCCTTGCTGCAGATTGCCATGCACCGCTTTGCCGTGGGGGCAGATGCCTATGTGACCAATACCTTAAGACTCCGTGTAATCAACGGGGATGTCTTCTATAAAACGCTTCAGGTAACTTTGAAGGAATGGCAGGCCGAGGCGGTCAGCACCCGGGTTTCCCGCGGGGAAGACGGCGTAACCTCTTTTGATTTGACGCTGCGGATGCCCCGGGAACTGAGCGCAGAAGAACTGTTGCGTTTCTCGGCAGAACATGACGAAGTCCTGGAAATCAGCAACTCACAGCGCAGTTGACAGGGCGGGGTGACTGGCCTCTACCCCTTGCCCTCCCCCGGAAGCGGGGGAGGGCAAGCGGGTCGATGTCCACATCGACCCATTATTGCCATCAGGCAAATGGCAGAAATACATCCACATTCATCCCCTGACATCCAATATAAACTGAAAAACAAAATACAAGCCATTATTTTGCCTTTTCGGCAGTTTTTCGGCATATTGAGTTATGCTAAAGTATAAGTATAAGATTGAAGGGAGGCAGGAAAGCGCTGCAGGAGGATGAATCAGTGCTTCCTAAAGAATTATGGCTAAAATGGAATGGACCAAGTACGAAAACTTTGATGCTTTATTGGACCGGATAACAAATGGGATCTTGCGGGGCAGCGTTTCCGCCAGTCTGGAGAACTCCGCTGATTTCCGGGGGTTAGATGCCCGTTGCAGCATCCGGGTCTTCGAGCGTTACAGTGCTTTTGGGAAAAATCGGGTCAGTCTGAGTGTTACTCTCTTTCAGGACGGAAATGGGCCGGTGCAGATTTGTGGCATCACCTCCGGCGGCAGCCAGGCCATTTTCCTGAAAATCAATACGATTGGGGAAGAAAGCTTTTTGGAGAAGCTAAACAAACTATTGATATGACATAATTATCCCATGTTAGAATGGAAATTGAGGATGTATGAATAATAAAACCCCCTCCCCCTCCCTCTGGACCCGGGATTTCAAAATCATTACACTGGGCAGTGTGATTTCCATGTTCGGCAATGCCATGGCGGGCTTTGCCGTCAGTTTGTTTGTGCTGGATTACACCAATACTCCTTTTTATTATGCCCTGTATGTATTTTTATATACCCTTCCCCAGCTGGCGGCGCCCCTGATCGCAGGCCCGCTGATGGACCGTTTCAGCCGGCGGAAAACCATCTATGTTCTGGACTTTCTTTCGGCCGGCATCTATATTCTGATGGGGCTGACCATCCATCTGGGCCTCTTTAATTTTTGGCTGCTGGCCGCCATGACCCTCTTGATCGGCACCATCAACAGCACCTACCAGGTGGCCTATGAAAGCTTCTATCCCTTGCTGATCACCGAAGGAAATTATTCCCGGGCTTACTCCATCGCCGGTACCCTGGAAACCTTATCCTCCGTGATGATCCCGGTGTCCTTGTTCCTCTATGAAAAGTTTGGGCTCTCCCCGCTGCTGCTCATCAACGGGCTGTGTTTCCTG
>CACZSB010000060.1 GCA_902783765.1 uncultured Lachnospiraceae bacterium | reverse complement strand
GGACCGTCCCCCTTGATCTTTATGGTCAATTTATCCTTTTCACCCTTCAGCTGACAGCCTAAAATGGCGGAGGCGGTTAACAATCGGCCCAGGGCCGCGCTCATCACCGGGCTGGTATTATGGAGCTTTCGGGCCTCTTCCACCAGGACCTTGGTGCTGGCAGCAAAGGCTCTGATTTTTCCGTCTGAAGCCGCTGCCCGCACCAGATAATCTTTTGCATCACTCATTAAATCTTACCATCCTTGAAGTATTGCATCATTTCCGCTGTCAGGGCCGGTTCTCCCCGGCGGTCAGGCAGCTCCTCCCGCCGCAGCCAGCGTGCTTCCTTTAATTCCGCCTCATCCAGCACCACATCCTCCGCATCCCCCTCCAGTTCACAGAAGAAGCCCAGGAGCAGGGAGTCGGAAAAGGACCAGGGCTGGGATTTGTAATAGCGGAGATTTTTCACCCGTATGCCCACCTCTTCAAAAACTTCCCGGCGCACCGTATCTTCAACGCTTTCCCCGATTTCCGTAAAGCCTGCGATCAGAGCCAGTCCCCGGCTTTGCCGGTTGGCATAGGCGGTCACCAGGATTTTATCACCATGGATGACCCCCACAATCACCGCGGGATTCAGTCTCGGATAAACGGTTTTCCCGCAGCGGGGACATACGAAGGCCCTCTCCCAGCTGCTTTCCTCCATGGGGGTGCCGCAGCAGCCGCAAAAATGATTCAGATTCAGCCAGCGAATCAGCTGCATGCCGGTAATGCCCGCAAAGGCCAGCTGCTGGGGCTTCATGGTGCGGAACAGGTTTTGATCTAGAAACTCATAATCGATTCCTTCCGGCAGGCGGGTCCCCCTATCCGCCCCCACGAAAAAAGCTATTTCATCAATCAAAAAGGCAAAATACAGATCATCTGCCCCCACCTCCGCCACGGTGGGAAAACGACAGGACTCTTCCTCCCGTATAATGACCATCTCCCGTTCATTACGATGAAAGAAAACATAATCCTCCGGACGGGGATCCCGGCGGTGGGCAAAGCTGTTATCATATTGATAAGGGGCAATATCCTGAATCATATGCACACTCCTATAAATCCAGATCCAATACGGCCTGTATGTGATAATCGGGGAAAGCGCTTTGAAGCTCCTGACGAATCTCCTCAAAAAGTGCCTGACGATCTTTAATGGCAAAATCTAAAATGATATCAATCTGTATGACGCCTTTTTCTCTATCCAGTGAGAAGCCGTGGGTTTCCAAAACCCCTTCCCGCTTTCCAAGCATTTCATGAATCCGATCCTGTATTTCCCGGGCCTCTCGGTCTGCCGTGTTCACTGCATAAATCCCGATGCCCTCCAGCATGACGCCGCTCTCCCGGTAAACCGCTTCCGCAATCTCCCGCTCCATTTTGTCTATCTCCCGGGCGTTCAGGCTGTCGGGAATCTCCACATGAACCGAACCCACATGGCAATCCGGCCCATAGCTGTGGAGAATCAAATCATAGGCCCCCAGCACCTGGGGATGATGGCAAATCAGGGCTCTCACCCGGCTGATCAAAGCCCGGTCCACCCGTTTTCCCAATAAATCGTCTGCCGTATCCCTCAGCATCAGAATCCCGGTGCGGATGATAAATAAGGAGATGATCAGGCCGGCCCAGGCTTCCAAATTGATTTGAAATACTGAATTGATAATGGCGCACACAAGCACCCCGGCGGATAGAGCCCCGTCAAAAAAAGCATCGGCGCCGGAGCCGGAAAGGGCCCCGGAGCCCACCCGGTCTCCTGTTTTTTTAACATGAATTCCCAAAGCAATCTTGATAATGACTGACAGCCCCAGCAACACAAAGTAAAAGGGGAAATAAACCACCTCACTGGGCTGATTCAGCTTTTTCAAGGATTCCGTTAAAGCGCTGAGGCCCATGTACAAAATAATTACAGCCACCGCCGTGGCACTTAAATATTCAATGCGGCCATGGCCGAAGGGATGACGGGAATCGGGCCTTTTGGCGGCCCATTTGGCCCCAATAATGGTGACCAGGGAGGACAATACATCGCTGACATTATTCAGTCCGTCCAGCATGATGGCCAGGGAGCCGGTGAGGAAGCCGCTGATGATTTTAGATACAGAAAGAAAAACATTGGCAGCGATACCCAGAATACTGGTTCTGACAATGATTCTTCCCCTTTCTTGATTGTGAACAGCCTCTTTCTGCTGATGCTTCTCCATGGAGTCTCCTTCTTTCTCAGTATATCATCAGCTATATGGCAATGCAACGAATAAGGCCGCAATGAGGCTTTAATTTCCTCAATGCGGCCTTTGAACATAAATAGTGCTATTACAGCTCCGCCTTTAAAATCGGATTCCGAGCGGCTGCCACATCATCCGGCCGTCCAATGGGAGCCTTGTGGGGAGCCTGATGCAAATACTCCGGATCCTCCAGACCCTTTGCCTTCACCTGACGGAAGATTTCCGCCACCTGATCCAGGGTTTCCCGGCTTTCCGTTTCCGTGGGCTCCAGCATAAGGGCCTCGTGAACGATCAGAGGGAAATACATGGTGGGAGGATGGATGCCGTGGTCGATAAGCCCCTTGGCCACATCCAGGGCGGAAACCCCTGTTTCCTTCTTATAATCCGACAGATCCAGCACGAATTCGTGCATGCAGAGCCGGTCGAAGGCCGGGGTGAACACCTCCCGCAGTTGCTTCTGCAGATAATTGGCATTGAGCAGCGCCGTTTCGCAGGCCTCAGGGATCCCCTCCCGGCCCAGGGTCAGAATATAGGCCAGGGCCCTAAGCACCACCAGGAAGTTACCTGCAAAGCTGCGTACCTGAATGGGGGCCTTAGCGTCCATCATGGCGGAGCCGGGCAGATAAGGGGCCAGGAAAGCCTTGCAGCCCACCGCTCCGGCTCCCGGGCCGCCGCCGCCGTGGGGGGTGGCAAAGGTCTTGTGCAGGTTCATATGAACGCAGTCAAAGCCCATATCCCCGGGCCGCACATGGCCCATAATGGCATTCAGATTGGCGCCGTCATAATAGCACAGGCCGCCG
>CACZSB010000059.1 GCA_902783765.1 uncultured Lachnospiraceae bacterium | reverse complement strand
GGTGTCCATCATACCGGGCATGGAAGCCCGGGCGCCGGAACGCACGGATACCAGCAGAGGATTTTCCAGATCACCGAACTTCTTGCCGGTGATGGTCTCCAGCTTGGTAACATACTCCATGACCTGGCCGCGGATTTCGTCGTTGATACGCTTGCCGTCCTCATAATACTGGGTGCAGGCCTCCGTGGTAATGGTAAAGCCCTGGGGCACCGGCAGGCCGATATTGGTCATCTCCGCCAGATTGGCGCCTTTTCCGCCCAAAAGGTTCCGCATGGATGCGTTACCCTCACTGAACAGGTAAACCCATTTTTTCATCAAAAAAACCTCCTAATTGATATGCGTTCCTGGAAGGATCCTGTGGATCCATTCATTTCACGGGCTACTATTTTATCACAAGGGCGGAAAAATAAAAATTGCCCCTTCTTTTCATTATTCGAATAAAAGGGACAAAAACTTAATAAAATTATTTATCTTTGGATTTAGCCGAGATAGACTACTTTTCCGCCGCAATTTGCATGGTTCCGTCATCGTAAAGAACTATGACATTCCCCTCATTCTCGGAACCGCTGATATGATATATCTTTGTTCCGCCCGACAATTCTTCGCCTATCTGATCTCCCTTCCAAAATAGGTGGATCCAGATTTTCTGAATAATGTCGATATTCTTGACGGTAATCAGATAAGTCTTATCATTTGTACCCTGAACAAAGGGCTGCGAAGAATCCTCTGTCATCCTTAGGATGGGGAGCGGAAATGCCCCCACTTTTGCGCCTGCCTGAGCAAAGGAGAAAACCAAAATCAAAGCCATAACTATCACAAAAAATACTATAAGCTTTTTATTCATCTCTGCCTCCTCTATTTTGTTGAAATGGGGTTATTTTTCCGCATTTTTCATGGCGGTGGCGGATTGTCTTAGGAGTTCTTCCACCCGGGACTCCGGAATCCCCAGCTGCCGGGAGATTTCCAGGGCCGAAACGGCTTCCCCCGTTTCCTCCTCCATTTCCCGCACCGTATCCAGTATGCGGTTGGCCAGGGCCGCCATCTGATGACCGCTGCGCTGATGGGCTCCCTGTTCTTTAAGCAATTCCTTCATGGCGCCGGTAATATTCTTTTCCAGCAGCGTGCCCAGCTCCTCCGGCCCTTCGTAGCCGCTGATGGTCTCCCAGAGAGCCAGATTTCCCTCCTGAATCAAATCAGACAGGGGCACTCCGGCCCCGGCAAAGCCCCGGGCCAGCTGCACCACCCAGCGGAGATTCCCCTCCGCCAACCGGGTGGCCGCCCTTTGGCGCTTTTTAGAATCGCCGGAAAGTAAATCTCCGGTGAGATCCCTTTCCTCCTGAAGGCTTAGGGCCGGCAGATCCGCCAAATCCTCCTCGTACAAATCCAGGACCCGCTGGTCTCCCTCAGAAATGGCGCCGCCGAAGCTCTCCTCCGCCAGCTCTCCCAGGGAATAATCCTGCCCCTCCCGGGGCTCATAGGGTTCCAATTGAATCCCCTCCGCCGCCATAAAATCATATACTGCGGCAATCTGCCGGCTGTCCAGTTCCCCGGGGAAGGCCCCCAGCACATCCTGAACGCTCAGGCTTCCGTTTTTCAAAAAGGCGGTATTTCGCAGGGCCTTCAGGCCCGCCGCCAGGTCTTTTTCAGTGATCATCTCTTATCTCCCCGGGACAGGCCTCCCCGGAATATGGAAAGACCCCGCTTGCCGGCGGGGCCTCATAAACCTTTAAAACTCTCAGGCCCGGGACAGGTATTCCCCTGTGCGGGTGTCGATTTTGATCCGGTCGCCCTGATCCACAAACAGGGGCACGGCCACCTGGGCGCCGGTTTCCACAATGGCGGGCTTGGTGGCACCGGTGGCGGTGTTGCCCTTAAAGCCGGGCTCCGTCTCAGTGATCTCCAGCTCCACGAAAAGGGGCGGTTCCACGGAGAAAACATTGCCCTTATGGGAGCAGATCTTTACCATTTCGTTTTCCTTCACGAACTTTAAGGCGTCCCCGATCTTGTCCTGATTCAGGGCAATCTGGTCATAGGACTCCGTATCCATGAAATGGAACATATCGCCGTCGGAATACAGGTACTGCATTTCCTTGCGCTCAATGATGGCATTCTCGAAGCGGTCCGTGGGCCGGAAGGATGTTTCCACCACGCCGCCGCTGATGATATTTTTCAGCTTGGTCCGCACAAAGGCGGCACCCTTGCCGGGCTTCACATGCTGGAATTCAATAATCTGCCACACGCCGCCATCCCATTCAATGGTTACACCGTTCTTAAAATCACCTGCTGATACCATAAAAACCTCCTTGGGGTCATTTCCGCTGATAACACAACATTTTTCTGATACAGTTTAGCGGATTCTCCCGCCGATTGCAAGCCCTCATTTTTTCATCTTTTCGATTTCTTTCACAAAGGTTTTCACATCCTTGAATTCCCGGTATACGGAAGCAAAGCGCACATAGGCCACATCGTCGGTGGCCGCCAGTTTGCCCATGACCCGTTCTCCAATCACGGTGCTGGGGATCTCCCGCTCTCCGCCGCTCATAAGCTCGTTTTCGATCTCATCCGCCAGCCGGGCAATCTGATCAGCGCTCACCGGGCGCTTATGGCAGGCCCGCAGCATGCCCTTTTCGATTTTGGAACGGTCAAATTCCTCCCGGACGCCGTCCTTTTTCACCACCATCAGGGGCAGTACTTCCACCCGTTCATAGGTGGTGAAGCGCCTATCGCAGACAATGCATTGCCGCCGCCGGCGGATGGTATTATTGTCCGAGGGCCGGGAATCGATTACCTTGGTGTCCTCCGCACCGCAAAAAGGGCATTTCATAAGCTACCTCCTTATGGTTTTTCTTTTTCAGTTGCTGCCGAATTCGGAAAGCTCCAAACCGGGATTGCGCTCCAGCACCATGCCGGGACTCCAGCTGTTGGCAAAAAGCAGCAGGGGATTTCCCTTTAAATCCGCCACTCGCTTCATGTCTGAGGTCCCCTGAACGGTCTCGGGATCCGTATTGCTCTTAATCCAGCGGATATGCTCATAGGGCAGCATTTCCAGCTTGGCTTCCACATTATATTCGTTTTGCAGGCGGTACATGAGCACATCGAACTGAAGCACCCCCACCACGCCTACAATGATTTCCTCCATACCGCCCTTTAACTCCTGGAAGATCTGGATGGCCCCCTCCTGGGCGATCTGAGTGACGCCCTTTAAAAACTGCTTACGCTTCATGGTATCCATCTGGCGAAGCCGGGCAAAATGCTCCGGGGCAAAGGTGGGGATGCCGCCGAAACGGTATTTTTCCTCCGACAGGCAAAGGGTGTCCCCAATGGAAAAGACTCCGGGATCAAAGACGCCGATGATATCCCCGGCATAGGCCTCCTCCACCAGAGTCCGTTCCTGGGCCATCATCTGGGTTGATTGGGACAGACGAATCTTCCGCCCCCCCTGCACATGATTCACCTCCATGCCCGCTTCGAAGCGGCCGGAGCATACCCGCATAAAGGCGATCCGGTCCCGGTGAGCCTTATTCATATT
>CACZSB010000058.1 GCA_902783765.1 uncultured Lachnospiraceae bacterium | reverse complement strand
GGAGCTGGATCCTGCCTGCGAAAGCGTTATTGAAAAGAATTTGCTTTTAAATCAACTGGACCCCGCCCGTTTCCGCCTTCATATGAGCAATATCCTCACAGAAGAAAAAAGCCGCTTTGGCAGCGGCTATCAATTGATATTCTGCAATATTCTGGCCCCGGTGATCTGTGCCCTGGCGGCTCCGGGGCAAGCGGATGTCCTGGCCGAAAAGGGGGCCTTGTTCATCACCTCCGGCATTTACCGGGAGCGGCGGCAGGAGGTGGAGGCGGCCTTTGCCCAAAACCCCGCCTGGCAGTTTGAGGCCAGTCATGCCCTGGGGGACTGGATCAGTTTAATCTATCGAAAAACGTAATTCTCAGCAACAGCAAAGGAAGCGACTGGCGCCGCTGCCACAGCAGGCACAGGTGCACAGGGAATAGGTCATACAGGCTTTTCCGCAGGCGGAGGCGTTTAAATCCCCCCGGCCGTAGCCGCTGCTGCGACTTTCGTACCAGCTGCCCCCCACCTGAAGCTGCTGGAGCAGGGACAGGTATTGGAGATTGGTGGGTTCCATCTGGGCGGCCCGCCGGGCATATTGAAGGGCGCTGATGTTATTGCCTAAACCGCTGTTGGTCAGGGCCGCTAAATAGTACCAGTAGGCGTTTTTGGCGGGTATGGACTGAAGCAGGATCCAGGCTTCCCGATAATAGCTGTTATTCAAATAATTGGACACGGAATCCAGGTGAGCCTGTTCCTCTGCGTCATAGGGGCTGCTGCTTTGGCTCTGGGAACTTTGAAAGCCGCTGCTGCGAAAACCAAAGCCGAAGGGGCCATAATAAAAGCCGCTGCTGCCTCCGAAGGGTTCCCGGTAATCATAACCGGCGGAAGCAGAAGAGGACGCATTGCTGCTTTGACTGCCGTAAGCACCCCGGACGCCCTGCTCCCGATCCTTCATAATCTGATCGTAGGCCTGCTGGACCAGCTTGAACTTTTCCTCGGCCTGGGCTTTGTTGGGATTATTGATATTGGAGTCGGGATGATAACGGCGGCTCAGGGTCCGGTAGGCTTTTTTGATATCCTCGTCCGAGTCCTTGTAGCTGACGCCCAGCACCGCATAGGGATCATACACCATGGCCGTCCCCTCCTTCCTTGCGGGTCTTGTCTCCCAGCGAGATTTCATCGAATTTCTGCCAGGCGCCGGCATAAAGGATATTCCGTAAAATATCCTCGTTAAGCAGAATAGGCAGGCTTTCAAAGGCCAGACAGGTTTCACTGAGCATTAAAGTCAGGGCTTCCTGTACCTGGTCCGCAATCTGAATCCGGCGGCTGCCCAGGCCCGTCCAGGGATTGTAGCCCCCTTTTTTTATATCCTTTTCCAAATCCTCGTAGGCATCCATCAGATAAATGAATTTCCCCAGATAAAAGCCCAGACGGCGCAGGGTCTCGGACCAGTTGTCCTCCTCCATGACCAGCAGCTCCCCCAGCATGATGCCGGTGGCGCCGGCGGGGGCGTCGGGATCCGGCACGCCGCTTTTTTCCAGGGCGGCAATGCTTTCCACATAATCCCGGACAGCCTGGGTCTGCCGGGGCCAGGAACGGCTGATCTTTTCCAGGCTTTTCTTCAAAATGCCGGCTCCTGCCCGGGCCAGCAGGTTTTTTTCATCCTGCCAGTCATCCAACAGATTATAATAAGCCAGCAGCAGATTCATATCCGCCGCATAATCAATAATGGGATTTTCCTGTATGAGATGGCGCCGCCCGGGATGCACCGGGCAGAAGATAGAATCCTCCCGGGTTTCGGTTTCATATAAAGAGGTCAGGAGCAGCGCCAGGAAAGTCATATCATAGGAAAGGGTGCCCTTCCCCACAAGACCGTGCCGGCGGCTTAAGGCATGGCACAGGCCGCAGTAAAAGGAACGATACAGCACATCGTCCTTTATCTTCAGTTCCGATCTTTTGACACCGATATAGCCGAACACGATTCAGCTCCTTTTGGTAAAGCGATTCCCGCAGCGGGGACAGCTGATTTCGATGGCCCCCCGGCCCTTGGGAACTCTCACCCGCTGACCGCAGGCGGGGCAGCGGAAGATTTTATGGGCCGGGTCGGAATATTGGGAGCCTCCCGAATGGTTTTTCCGAAATGAGTTATTCTGGCCGCCGTTTTTCCGATTCTGGAAAAAGCTGCGAATCCGGTCCTTAAACATGAGATAACGGGTATTTTCGTTATAGCGAGCCCGGATATTCTTAGAGAACATCCGCAGGTAAACCAAAATGATAAGAGCCCAGATCAGAATGGACAAAAACAGACTTTTTCCCCTGAAAAACAGATTGATAATCATGCAGGCAAAGGCTGTGCCCAGCATGAAACGGGAAAGATTATCGCTGCCGTAGCGGCCCACCATAAAGCGGCGGAAGCGCTGGCTCATACGGTTAAAAAAATTATTCATATTGCTTCCTTTCGCGGGGCTCATCGTAGCAGAAAAGCGGCGGAGATTCAAGACCCTCCGCCGCTTTTAACAGAAGTTTCACAAAGGAAGAGGCCGTTAACGGGCCGCCTTTTTGGCCAGCTCTGCCTCCACCATTTTGGTGAGCTGGGGCACGATCTGGAACAAATCTCCCACAATGCCGTAATCCGCCACGTCGAAGATGGGGGCGGTCTCATCCTTGTTGATGGCAATGATGATATCCGATTCCTCCATGCCCGCCAGATGCTGGATTGCCCCGGAAATGCCGCAGGCGATATAGAGCTTGGGCCGCACGGTTTTCCCGGTCTGGCCTACCTGGAGCTCCTTGGGGATGCCAAAGCCGTCCACCCCGGCGCGGGAAGAGGAGACCTGGCCTCCTAATAGATTGGCCAGGGGCCGAAGAATTTTTTCGTAATTCTCCTTATTGCCCATGCCCCGGCCGCCGGAAACCAGGATCTTGGCGTCCTGAATATCCACATATTCGCTGACCTTCTTCACCACCTCCAGAATGTCCACAAAGCGGTGATTCTTTTCCAGCTTGGCGTCAAAGGGAATAACCTGGGCCTTGGCGCCGCTTATGGGCTGGATCTTCTGCATAACCCCGGGGCGCACCGTGGCCATCTGGGGTCTGAAATCCGGAATGGCAATGGTGGCAATGGTATTGCCCCCGAAAGCGGGCCGGGTCATCAATAACTGGTTATGCAGAGATTCCTTGCCGGGCACCGGATTGATGGGGAAGTCCCCGATATCCAGCTGGGTGCAGTCCGCCGTAAGGCCCGTGTGCACCGTGGCGGCCACGCAGGGGGCCAGATCCCGGCCGATGGCGGTGGCGCCGAAAATCACGATCTCCGGCTTCATTTCCCGGATAATGGCGGAAATGGCCTGGGTATAGGGCTCCGTCATATAATCCTTCAGGAAGGGATGATCCACCAGC
>CACZSB010000057.1 GCA_902783765.1 uncultured Lachnospiraceae bacterium | reverse complement strand
TCAAGTCGCCCTCACCCGCCCCTTCGGGGCACCCTCTCCCGCTTCCGGGAGAGGGCAAGTCATCCGCCGCTGCTACGCCGGGGAGCTCTTTGCCTTCCAAAAATTCCAGGGAGGCGCCGCCGCCGGTGGATATATGGCTCATTTTATCCGCAAAGCCCAGCTGATTCACCGCTGCAGCGGAATCCCCGCCTCCGATGATGGTCACCCCTTCCGTCTCCGCCATGGCCTGGGCCACCGCCCGGGTGCCCGCCGCCAGCTGAGGATTTTCGAAAACCCCCATGGGGCCGTTCCACACCACGGTTTTGGCCTGCTGCACTGCCTCTGCGAAAAGGGCCACGCTCTTCGGGCCGATATCCATGCCCATGCGGTCCGCCGGCAGGGCTGTCACATCATAAACCGCTGTCTCCACCGGCCCGTCTATGGGCTCCGGGAAAGCCGCCGTGGTCACGGCGTCCACCGGCAGCAGCAGCTTTTTGCCCAGCTTCTTTGCCTTTTCCATCATTTCCCGGCAATAATCTATTTTCTCCTCATCCAGCAGGGAGCGGCCGATTTCCAGGCCCTGGGCCTTCAGGAATGTGTAGGCCATGCCCCCACCGATGATCAGGGTGTCGCATTTTTCCAAAAGATTGTCGATAACCTTTAATTTGTCCGCCACCTTGGCGCCGCCTAAGATGGCCACGAAAGGCCGTTCCGGATTATTCACCGCATTGCCCAGGAAGGCAATCTCCTTTTCCATAAGATAACCCACGGCGCAGTCGCCTCCCTTGGCCCGGACAAATTCCGTGACCCCCGCCACGGAGGCGTGGGCTCGGTGGGCAGAGCCGAAGGCGTCGCACACATAGGAATCCGCCAGCTCCGCCAGCTCTTTGCTGAAGCCCTGGCCGTTTTTGGTTTCCTCCTCACCCCGAAAACGGGTATTTTGCAAAAGGATCACATCCCCGTCCTTCATGGCTGAAACGGCAGCTGTGGCTTTTTCACCGGTGACCCGGTCATCGTCCACGAAGGGGACCTCCCGGCCCAAAAGCTCCTTTAGGCGGGCTGCCACGGGAGCCAGGGATTCCCCGGGATTGGGGCCGTTTTTCACCTTGCCCAGGTGAGAACATAAAATAACCCTGCCTCCCTCTTCGCTCAATTTGCGAATGGTGGGCAGGGCCGCACGGATGCGGGTGTCATCAGTGATCTTGCCGTCCTTCAAAGGTACATTGAAGTCGCAGCGCACCAGGATCCGCTTGCCGCGGATGGCCATTTGATCTTCTGTTTTTTTGCTTAGCATGGTCGTCCTCCCGTCGCCCTCACCCACCACCGCCTTCGGCGGCGGTCCCCCCTCCCCCGCATTCGGGGGAGGGCAAGGGCCATTATTACTTACTGCAGTTCCGCAAAGTATTTAATAGTCCGAACCATCTGGCTGGTATAGGAATACTCATTGTCATACCAGGAAATGATCTGAACCTCAGATAATTCGTCATTGATGGGAATCACCATGGTCTGGGTGGCGTCGAACAGAGCCGCCGCCGTAATACCCACCACATCGCAGGATACCACTTCATCCTCCGTATAGGCGAAGGAATCATTGCAGGCAGCCTTTTTCATGGCCGCATTGATGGACTCCACCGTGGGATGTCCCTTTACCACCGCAAAAAGCTGGGTCAGGGAGCCGTCCACCACGGGCACCCGCTGGGAAGCGCCGATAAGTTTCCCGTTCAGCTCCGGCAGTACCAGGCCGATGGCCTTGGCAGCCCCGGTGGCGCTGGGCACGATATTCACCGCCGCGCTCCGGGCCCGGCGCAGATCCCCCTTCTTGTGGGGGCCGTCCAGCAGCATCTGATCCCCGGTATAGGCATGGACCGTGCACATGATACCGCTCTGGATGGGGAAGGCATCATTTAAAGCCTTGGTCATGGGAGCCAGGCAGTTGGTGGTGCAGGAAGCTGCGGAGATAACCGTGTCTTCCTTCTTTAAGGTATGATGGTTCACATTAAAGACGATGGTGGGCAGATCGTTCCCCGCCGGTGCGGAAATCACCACCTTCCGGGCCCCGGCGTCGATATGGGCCTGGGCCTGGGCCTTGGAGGTATAAAAGCCGGTGCATTCCAGCACCACGTCCACCTTCAGCTTCTTCCAGGGCAGCTTGGAGGCATCGGCTTCCTTGAAAACAGGGATCTCCTTGCCTTCCACAACAATGCTGTTA
>CACZSB010000056.1 GCA_902783765.1 uncultured Lachnospiraceae bacterium | reverse complement strand
GGTCTTAAAGGCAGGGTATCTGACCAACAGTATTTACGGCTATATCAAATGGCGCCACTATATCCGCACCCATGAGGCGGAAAAACAGAACCTGCTGTCCCTGTAAAGAGGGGGGCCAATTATAGAAAAAATAAAGCGCCGGAATCGGTGGCGGGCCGACGGACTTTCGTGTATAATAAATCTATCATCGAGATACGACAGAAGCTGCCCCTGGCAGCCGGAAAATAAGGAGGCACTCCATATGCTGAAACTGGACAGCGCCAAGGCCAGGCCCTTTTTGCAGGCCGGCTGGGGCGAGCTTTTAGGCGAGGCCGCCATGGCGGAACGCTTTCTTTTGGAGGGCACAGGCCCCGGCGCAGACTTTTTAGGCTGGCGGGACTTGCCGGAGCAGTACGACCGGGAGGAATATGAACGCATTAAAACGGCGGCGGAGCGGATCCGCCGGGACTGCGATGTGCTGGTGGTGGTGGGCATCGGGGGCTCCTATCTGGGCGCCCGGGCGGTAATCAGCGCCCTAACGCCTGCCTTTCCTCTGCCGGGGGAGAAGAGCCCGGAAATAATCTTTGCGGGTCATCAAATCAGCAGCAGTTATCTGGGAGATCTGCTGGCATATATCAAGGATAAGCGGGTCTGCCTGAATGTGATATCCAAATCCGGCACCACCACGGAGCCGGCCATCGCCTTCCGGCTTTTAAAGGAAGCCCTGGAAGAAAAGCTGGGCCGCCAGGAGACCGCCCGGCGGATTTATGCCACCACCGATAAAAGCCGGGGCGCCCTGAAAAAGCTGGCGGAGCAGGAAGGCTATGAAAGCTTTGTGGTACCCGATGACGTGGGGGGCCGCTACAGTGTCCTTACCGCCGTGGGCTTGCTGCCTATTGCGGCGGCAGGCATCGATATTGACGCCCTGATGGAGGGCGCCCGGGCCATGCGCCGCCAGCTTCTGGATAATCCGGGCCAGAATATAGCCTGTGAATACGCCGCCCTGCGAAACGGCCTGCTGCGCCAGGGAAAAACCGTGGAAATCCTGGCCAATTACGAACCGGGGCTCCATTATTTGGGAGAATGGTGGAAGCAGCTTTACGGGGAAAGCGAGGGAAAGGACGGAAAGGGCATCTTCCCTGCAGCGGTGGATTTAACCACGGATCTCCATTCCATGGGTCAATATATCCAGGACGGCAGCCGTATTTTAATGGAAAGCGTGATTGGCGTGGAGCAGTCGGCCCGGCCCCTGGCCATCCGGGAGCAGCCGGGGGATTCAGACGGCCTGAATTATCTGGCGGGCCGGGATATGGATTTTGTCAATGAAAGCGCCCTTCAGGGCACCCGGCTGGCCCATTTGGACGGGGGGGTACCCGTAAGTCTGATACGCCTGCCTCGGCTGGACGCGGACCATTTGGGACAGCTCCTGTACTTTTTCGAATATGCCTGCGGGGTCAGCGGCTATATGCTGGGGGTCAACCCCTTTGACCAGCCCGGGGTGGAAAGTTATAAAAAGAATATGTTTGCCCTTTTGGGCAAGCCGGGCTTCGAAGCCGCCGGGGAAGAATTGCGGAAACGCCTGTAGCATAGCAATCTAAAAGAAAGCAGGAACGGACGTGAAATGACAGCCAGTACAAAAGAATTGAAACTGAATTATAAACGAACCGCCCTCATCGGCTTTGCCTTCTTCGGCATCCTGCTTTTATGGCAGGTTTATGATTCCTGGTGTCCCACCTTCCTCACGGATATTTTTGCCCGGCGGATGTATCAGATGTCCTCCGCCCAGCTGAAAGCCGCGGATCCGGATAAGATCCTGAATGTTCAGTGGCTGGTGGGGCTCATCATGGCCTGCGACAATCTGGCGGCCCTGATTCTCCTGCCTATTTTCGGCCGGCTTTCGGACAGAACCAGCACCCCCATAGGCAAGCGGATGCCCTTCATCCTGTTGGGCACCTTCGCCTCGGCCCTGGCCTTCCCCTTCATCCCCCTGTTTTTCCACGCCAACAACGTGGTGGGTATGGTGATTATGATGGCGGTGGTGCTGTTTTTCATGATGATGTACCGGAATCCCGCTGTGGCCCTGATGCCGGACATCACCCCCAAGCCCCTGCGGGCCAAGGCCAATGGGGTCATCAATATCATGGGCTATTTCGGCGGGGCCTTTGCCACGGTGCTGGGCATCTTCCTGAAGCTCTCCGATTATATAAACGTGGGAGATGAAGCCCGGAAGCTGTGGATCATCGAAATCCCCTTTATCGTAGCCTCCCTGTTGATGGTGATTTCGGCCCTGGTGCTGTTTTTCACCATTAAGGAAAACCAGGTGGAGGAGGAAATGAAGGAGGAAATGGCCCTGGGCGAAAAAATGGCGGCGGTGGTCACCCCCGTCAGCGAGGACGGCCCCATGTCCCGGGAAAACCGGCAAATGCTCCTGGCCATTCTGGGGGCGGAATTCCTTTGGTTCATGGCGGATAACGCCCTGGCCACCTATCTGGGCAATTATGTGATTTATTATTTGAATGCCTCCTCCAGCGCCACCATGATCCTGATTATTTTAGGGGGGGTTGCCTCGGTGGTGGGCTTTGCCATTGCCGGCAGTCTGGCGGATAAAATCGGCCGAAAATGGACCATTACCGCCGGTTTGGGCCTCACCTGCCTGGGACTGGCCATCATGTGCTTTGTGCGGCCCACAGGCCTCGTAAGCGGCGCCAACGGAGAATTCTCCTTCCCGGCCCTGATGTACCTGATGGGGATCCTCCGGGGCTTCGGCATGGCTCTGGTCCACAACTGCTCCTTCCCCATGGTGGTGGAGCTGTGCTCCTCCAAGCAGATCGGCCGCTTCACGGGATATTATTACACAGCCAGCATGTCGGCCCAAACGGTGACGCCGGTGCTGCTGGGGCTGGTGCTGAATGCCACCCTGGCCTGGAGCGCCCTGCCGGTTTATGTGCTGATTATGTGTCTGCTGAGCCTGACGGTCTTTATCCTGAAGGTGAAAAATATCAAAGCGAACAAAGTGGAGAATATCAAGGGCCTGGAGGCCCTGGGAGAAAAGGATTAAAGGAGATGCCCCATGGACGAAAACATTGTGAAACGCAATGAGACCCTGGCCCGGACCCTGATCCGGAATCTGGAAAGCCGCCATATGAAGGGCTATTATGCCCCGAATAAGGCCGAGGCCCTAAAGCTGGCCCTGTCCCTGATCCCCGAGGGCAGCTCCATTGGCATGGGCGGTGCCCAGAGCGTAACGGAAATCGGCCTGAAAAAGGCGCTGATGGAGGGCAATTACCACTTTATTGACCGGGACAGCATGGAGGATAAGCGCAAGGCCTATCTGGAATGCTATGACGCAGACTTTTTCCTGAGCAGCGCCAATGCCATTTCCCTGGATGGGGTGCTGGTGAATATCGACGGCAATGCCAACCGGGTTTCCGCCATTGCCTACGGCCCCCGGAAGGTGCTGTTTATTGTGGGCATGAACAAGGTGGCCCCGGATACGGAAGCGGCCATAAGCCGGGCCCGGCATGTGGCGGCCCCCATCAACGCCCAGCGCTTTCCTGTGGACACTCCCTGTAAGAAAACGGGAGACTGCATGGATTGCCGCTCCCCGCAAAGCATTTGCTGCCAGATGCTCCTGACCCGCTTTTCCCGGGACCCGGAGCGGATCCATGTGATCCTGGTGGGCGAAGAGCTGGGATTCTAAGGAGGACTTATGGGACGCGTATCCGTTAAAGAAAACAAAAACGCCTATCAGCTGGCCCGGGAGGCGCTGGGTCTTTCCCGGGAAAAGGCAGCGGAGCTTTTAGAGGGTCTCTCCCCGGAGCGGATCGAGAAAATCGAAAACGGCCGGAGCCTGCCCCATCCGGATGAGATCCTGATCATGGCCCGGGGCTATAAAGAACCTTCCCTGTGCAATATCTTCTGCGCCAGGGACTGCCCCATAGGCGAAAAATATGTGCCGGAGGTGCCGCCGAAAACCCTTTCCGAGATCGTGCTGGAGATGCTGGCTTCCTTAAATACCATGCAGCGGAGCAGGGACCGGCTCATAGAGATCTGCTCCAACGGCCAGGTGGACGATGACCAGGTGGAGGATTTTGTCCGGATCCAGCAGGAGCTGGAGAGCATCTCCATCACCGTGGAGGGCCTGCAGCTGTGGGCGGAGCGGATGCTGGCGGAAGGCCGTATCAACAAGGAATTGTATTTGAAATATCGGGAAGAAGCAAAATAAAGCTGCCTATTCTTCTCCAAAAGCGCCTTTTCACGGGCGCTTCTTTTTTATATAATCTTAGAAAAGAAAAGCCAAAGGAAAAACAGAGAAAGGAGGGCTTTTACATGGAAAGAGCGATTATGGGATTGCTTGTATTGGTGGTATGTATCGTGGTGGGCGTTGTGATGAAAATGAATGGCGATAAAAAGAAATCCACCATGGCCTTTGCCCTGGGCGGCTTGCTGGCGGCTTTGCTGGTGGGCAGCGCCTGTTATACCTCGGTCCCCACGGGCCATACCGGGGTGGTAACCACCTTCGGGCGGGTGGAAAATTATACCCTGGATGCCGGGATTCATGGGAAGCTGCCCTGGCAGAAGGTGATCAACCTGGACAATCGGGTCCAGAAGGCGGCGGTGTCCTTAAGCTGCTTTTCCTCGGATATTCAGGAGGTCAATGTGGCCTATACCCTGAACTATCAAATCAGCAAGGACAATGCCATGACCATTTACAGCACCATCGGCACCAGCTATTTTGACACGGTCATCACCCCCAATATCTCCGAGGCGGTGAAGGTGCAGACAGCCCGTTATACTGCGGAAAACCTGGTTTCGGCCCGGGATGATCTTTCCGCCGCCATTGAGAATCTGCTGCGGGAAAAGCTGGCCCAGTATAATATTCTGGTGGTGGGCACCTCCATTGAAAATATGGACTTTACGGATGCCTTCACCAATGCGGTGGAATCCAAGCAGGTGGCGGCTCAGAACAAGCTTCAGGCGGAAATTGAGCAGGCCCAGAAGAATATGGAGCAGAAGGCCAAGGCGGAGCGGGATGTGATTGAAGCCAACGCGGCGGCGGAGGTGGCCCGGATCCAGGCCGAAGCGGACCTGGCGGTCACTAAGATCCAGGCGGATGCGGCGGAATATGCCGGCCAGAAGGAAGCGGCCAAAAACCGGGCCATTGCAGAATGGCTCACCGGGGATTTGCTGAATTATTATTACATCCAGCAGTGGAACGGGATCCTGCCCACCTACTATATGGGCAGCGAAAACGTGAACACCCTGATCGATATCGGCGGAGCCGATCAGAGCGGCCAGGGGAAGCCCGCAAGCCCGGCCAATCAGGAGTAAAGCGTTATTTCTTCCGGTACTGCAGGGGGGCCATGCCCACCTTCTCCCGGAAGGCCTTGGTAAAATAGCTGGCGCTGTTAAAACCGCACTGCAGGGCGATTTCGCCCACAGACAGGGAAGTGCCGGACAGCAGGGGAATGCTTTTGGAAATTCGACAGTCAATCACATGGGCCATAATGGAGGTGTGATAGGTGGCTTTGAAAATCCGACTGCATTCCCCCTTGCTTAAATGAACATGCTGGGCCAGGTCCTCCAGGCGGATAGGCTCCATATAATGTTCCTGAATATATTGCATCATGGCATGGGCCTCCTGCCTTTCCAGGCGAACCCCGGGAAGACTGGTGGTCCTTGCCATAATCAGCAGCTGCTTCCAAATATGGAAGAGCTGGCCGTAGGTTTCCAGTTCATAGCCGAATTCCGCCCGGTCAATCAAACGAAACATCTGAATCAAATCTTCAATAAACTGTTTCTGCTCCGGCTGCTTGGCGGAAAAGGCGATCACCTGCAATTTGGGATGATTGGCATAGGGCAGAAAATATTTCTGTTCCACCACGCTTCCGTGGAAAAGGGTCAGCAGGGAGGGCTGGATGTTGACGCTTAAATAACGGGCAGATTCCGGCCCTGTGGGCCGGGACATATGGGCGCAGTTGGAGTTGATAAAAATTCCGTCCCCCGCCGTTAACAGGAAATCCTTGCTCATACAGCTCAAAATCATTTCTCCCGATAGAATATAGGAAAACTGGATTTCTTCGTGCCAATGCCAGTCATTAAAGCCCAGGGGCTTGTCCTTCAGATAGCTTTCGTGAACAGCCAGGGGGAATTCATAGGGCATGGTAAAATTGGCTTTTTGGTTTTGATCCACATAAAACATAGGGCAGCCCTCCCAAGCTTTGGCAGAATATTTACAATATCAATCCCAATAATTATAGATATGCGCTCCAATATTTATTATATTTATAATAGATTATTGAGCGAATGTCTATAGCTTTTAACATAAACTATCCAGGTCAGTGTTTAATATTTTACAAAAAATGATTCGATATTTATAAAATAGGAAAGGAGAAAGCAATGTACAAGGTGGATTTGAACAGCGATCTCGGGGAAAGCTTCGGCACCTACAAGTTAGGGATGGATGCCGAGATTCTGGCCTTTGTTTCCTCCGCCAATGTGGCCTGCGCCTATCACGCCGGGGATCCTTTGGTGATGGAGGAAACCGTGGGGAGGGCCGCCCGGGCAGGGGTGGCCGTGGGAGCCCATCCCGGGTTCCCGGATTTAATGGGCTTTGGCCGCCGGAATATGGTCTGTACCCCCAAGGAGGTTAAAGCCTATGTGAAGTATCAGTTGGGGGCCCTGTATGCCTTTACCAAGGCTCAGGGCGTGGCCATGCAGCACTGCAAACCCCATGGGGCCCTGTATAACATGGCCGCCAAGGACATGGCCCTGGCCACCGCCATTGCGGAAGCCATTGCCGAGGTGGATTCCAACATTATTCTTTTGGGCCTGGCCAACAGCCTGATGATCCAGGCGGGCCGCCATGCGGGCCTGAAGGTGGCCAGTGAGGTCTTTGCGGACCGGGCCTATCAGGCGGACGGTTCTCTGGTGCCCCGCAGCCAGCCCGGGGCCGTGATCCATGACACGGAAGAAGCCATTGCCCGCACCATCCGCATGGTGAAGGAGGGCAAAGTTACCGCCATCAGCGGCGAAGAAGTACCTCTGTCCGCAGACTCCATCTGCGTCCACGGCGACAATCCTTCCGCCCTGGCCTTTGTGAAAAGCATCCGGGCCCGTCTGGAAGCGGAAGGGGTTTCCATCGTACCCATTTCCGAAATCGTTTAATCGTTCATAGGAAGGATAGAAAGGAGATTCAACATGAGCGAAGCGAAAACCAATGAGGTTCAGACCTCTCCTGAGGGCAATCCCGCCCCGAAGAAAAACACCTCTATTATGCTGGGGGCCGCCCTGCTGATGGCCACCTCTGCCATCGGCCCGGGCTTTTTGACCCAGACCAGCAACTTTACCGCCACCTATCTGGCGTCCTTTGCCTTTGTTATCGTGATGGTCATCGTCATGGATATGATTGCCCAGACCAATATCTGGTCCATTATTGCCGCCTCCGGTCTCCGGGGTCCGGAAATCGCCAACAAGGTGCTGCCGGGCCTGGGGGTTTTCCTGGTGGTGCTGGTGGTAATCGGCGGCCTGGCCTTCAATATCGGAAACTGCGGCGGCGTGGCCCTGGGCCTTAACGCCATCTTCGGCCTCAACGAAAAGATCGGCGCGGCCATTGCCGGCGCCCTGGCCATTTGCATTTTCCTTTCCAAAAGCGGCAAAAGCATTGTGGACCGGGTGGCCCAGGTGGCAGGCGCCGTTATTATTTTGGTAATGCTCTATGTGTGCATCAGCTCCCAGCCTCCCGTGGGGGATGCGGTGGTGCATATTTTCACCCCGGAAGAACCCCTAAAAATGGTGCCCGTGATCCTGACCCTTTTGGGTGGCTCCTGCGGCGGCTATATCACCTTCTCCGGCGCCCACCGTCTGCTGGATGCGGGCTACGGCGGCAAGCAGGAGGATGTGGCTTATTTCCGTAAATCCGTGCTCACCGGTATCAGCGTGTCCGGCACCGTGCGTGTGCTGCTTTTCCTGGCTGTATTGGGCGTCTGCACCGCCGGTTCCGTGGCGGTGACCGCCAATATCGAGGCCATCAAGGCGGCTTCCAACCCCGCCGCCCAGGCCTTTGAACTGGCCATCGGCAGCGCCGGCCGGGTGCTTTTCGGCATCGGTCTGTTTGCCGCCGGCATCACCTCCGTAATCGGGGCCGCCTACACCTCCGTTACCTTCCTCTCCACCTTGAATCCCTTCATTAAGAAGAATGACCGCTGGTTCATCATCGGCTTCATTGCTTTCTCCACCCTGATTATGGTCATCCTGGGGGGCGCCAAGCGCATGGTGATTTTAGCCGGTGCCGTGAACGGTCTGATTCTGCCCATCTCCCTGGCCAGCGTGCTTTTGGCCGCCCGCAAAAAGAATGTGGTGGGAGATTACAAGCACCCCATGTGGCTTTGGATCCTGGGCTGGTTCGTAGCGGCCATTGCTGCCTATCTGGCGGTCACCGCCCTGCCCAACCTGGCCAATTTGTTTAAGTAAGGGGAAACCCTGCTGAAAAGAAGGTGATATGATGGAACAAGTGCGTTTTTTAACAACAGGGGATACCTCCGTTTCCGTGGAATTCGGCAACGCCATCAGCGAAGCCATTAACCGCGATATTCGGGCCTATAAAATCGCCCTGGAAAAGGCCGGCATTCCGGGTATTGTGGAAACGGTTCCCACCTATCGCGCTTTAATGGTTCATTACAATCCGGGGATTATCCGCAGCTGGGCGCTGAAGGAAAAACTGGAAGCCCTGCTGGGAGAAATGGGGGATATTGAAATCCCCCCCAGCCCGGTGCTGGAAATCCCTGTGCTGTACGGCGGAGAGATGGGACCGGATCTGGCCTTTGTGGCGGAACATGCGGGCCTTTCCCAGGAGGAAGTGATTAAAATCCACAGCAGCACGGAATACCTGATTTATATGCTGGGCTTTACCCCGGGCTTTACCTATCTGGGGGGCATGAGCGACAGCATTGCCACCCCCCGGCTCCAGCAGCCCCGGGTGAAAATCCCCGCCGGCTCCGTGGGCATTGCGGGCTCCCAGACCGGGATTTATCCCATTGATTCCCCCGGAGGCTGGCAGCTCATCGGCCGAACGCCCCTGAAAATGTATGATCCGGAGCGGGAAACCCCCATTCTGCCGGAGGCGGGGCAATACATTCAGTTTTTCCCCGTGGATCAGGAGGAATATGATTTGATCCTTCGGGCGGTGGAAAAGGGCAGCTATGAGCTGAAAACCCATGAAAGGAAGGAGGTCTGACATGAGTATCCGCGTGATTCAACCCGGGGTCCAGACCACCGTACAGGATCTGGGACGCTTCGGGTATCAGCAGTACGGGGTGCCGGTGGCCGGGGCCATGGACCCCCACAGCATGAAGCTGGCCAATATTCTTCTGGATAATGATCCGGGAGAAGCGGTGCTGGAAATCACCATTATGGGGCCCCAGTTATTGTTTGAGGAGGCCAATTATGTGGCCTTAACCGGCGGAGATTTAGGGGCCACCCTGGACGGCGTCCCCATGCCCCGCTATCAGGCGGTGCTCATCCGTCCCGGCCAAACCCTGCGCTTTTTAGGTCTGCGAAACGGATGCCGGGCCTACCTGGCCTTTGCGGGGGGCTTGGATATTCCTCCGGTGATGGGCAGCCGCTCCACCTATCTCAAGGCGAAAATCGGGGGATATCAGGGCCGAAAGCTGGAAGCCGGCGATGTGCTGTATTACCGAAACGCCAACCCCGCCCTGATTTTTCCGGAGCGCCGCCTGCTGGGCATCGATTTTGTACCCCAAAAGCAATATGAACTGCGGGTGGTTTTAGGACCCCAGGATGATTATTTCACAGAAGCGGGTCTGGAAACCTTTTTCAAAGAAGTATATACGGTGAGCGCCGAGTTTGACCGTATGGGCTGCCGCCTGGAAGGGGCGGTGGTGGAACACAAAAACGGAGGGGATATTATTTCCGACGGCATCGCCTTCGGCGCCATCCAGGTGCCCTCGGCGGGCAAGCCCATTATTATGGCGGCAGATCGCCAGACCACCGGGGGCTATACCAAAATCGCCACGGTGATTTCCGCGGACTTCCGCCTGCTGGGCCAGCTGAAGGGGGGCGACAAGGTCCATTTTGTTCCCGTCAGCGTGGAACAGGCGGAAAATTCCCTGTTTTTGGAGCAGCAGTATTATCAAATGATTATCGATTATTTCAATCGGGATCGCACATTATTATAAGGAGGTAGAAACCATGGCATTCGATATCAGCCCTTATGTGAACAAAAAGCCCTCGGAAGTGCGTCAGCTGATCCGGGAAGGCAAAATCGATTTTCCCACCGCCGGCATGTGCGCCGGATACGCCCAGGCCAATCTGGTAATCCTGCCCCCGGAATATGCGGCGGATTTTGAGGAATACACCAAGCTGAATCCCTTCCCCTGCCCGGTGCTGGAAATCATTAAGGGAGAACAACCCCTGACCCACGCCATGGGCGAGGGGGGCAATATCTGCACGGACATTCCCAAGTACCGTATTTATGAAAATGGGGTTTTCGTGAAGGAGGTCACGGACGCTTCCGCCTACTGGAAGGAAGGTTATGTGGGCTTTCTGATCGGCTGCTCCTTCTCCTTTGAAGAAGCCCTGATGCGGGAGGGCATCGAGGTGCGCCATATTGCCCAGGGTCGGAATGTGCCCATGTACAAAATGCCCGCCTTTCCCACGGTACCCGCCGGTCCCTTCTCCGGCCCCATGGTATGTTCCATGCGGCCCATGACCCCGGAAAATGCCTGGAAGGCCTATCAAATCACTTACAAAATGCCCAATGTCCACGGGGCCCCCATCCACATGGGCCCGGCGGAGGCGGTGGGCATCGCCGATGTGATGAAGCCGGATTACGGCGAGGCCGTGGATATTTATCCCGGCGAGATTCCGGTATTCTGGCCCTGCGGCGTCACCCCCCAGGCGGCGGTGGAAAATGCCAAGCCCCCCATTGTTATCACCCACGCTCCGGGGCACATGTTCATCACGGACATTGTGAATGCAGAGCTGAATGATTATTTGGAAAGTTTAAAGCAGTCGTAACACCACTGCCGATAAGTCTTTGGCTTCCGCCTTGCAGGGCGGAAGCTTTTATGTTATCTTATAAAGGATAATGCCCTTGGGGCTTCTTCTTTGCGTGTGTAAAGAGGACAGGAAGGAATGATTATGCAGAGATATGACAAAAAACCCTACTATATAACCACCGCCATTGCCTATGCTTCGGGGAAGCCCCACATCGGCAACTGCTACGAGATCGTTTTGACGGATGCCATTGCCCGCTTCCGCCGGGCCCAGGGCTATGATGTTTTTTTTCAGACCGGCACCGACGAGCACGGCCAGAAAATAGAGGAAAAGGCCAGGGATGCGGGGAAGGCCCCCAAGGAATTTGTGGACGAGGTGGCGGGCCGGATCCGGGGCATCTGGGATTCCCTGAATATTTCCTATGATTATTTTGTGCGGACCACCGATGACTATCACGAGGCCCAGGTGCAGAAAATTTTCAAAAAGCTCTACGACCAGGGAGATATTTATAAAGGAGCCTATGAGGGCTGGTACTGCGTGCCGGACGAGTCCTTCTTTACCGAATCCCAGGTGGTGGAGGGCAAGTGCCCCGACTGCGGCCGGCCCCTGGTGCGGGCCTCCGAGGAGGCATACTTTTTCCGCATGAGTAAATATCCGGACCGGCTGATGGCCCATATCGAGGCCCATCCCGAGTTTATCCAGCCCGTTTCCCGGAAAAATGAGATGGTCAACAACTTCCTAAAGCCGGGGCTTCAGGATCTGTGCGTATCCCGCACCTCCTTTAAATGGGGCATCCCCGTGAGCTTCGACGAGAAGCATGTGGTTTATGTATGGCTGGATGCCCTCACCAATTATATTACCACCCTGGGCTACCAGGCGGAGGGGGAAAGCGGCCCCGCCTATAAAAAATTCTGGCCTGCGGATGTGCATGTGATCGGCAAGGATATCATCCGCTTCCATACCATTTACTGGCCCATTTTCCTTATGGCCCTGGGGGAGCCCCTGCCCAAGCAGGTCTTCGGCCACCCCTGGCTGAATCAGGGAGATGGAAAAATGAGCAAATCCAAGGGCAATGTCCTTTATGCGGATCATCTGATAGAGCTTTTCGGGCTGGATGCGCTGCGCTATTTCGTGCTTCATGAGACCCCCTTCGAGAATGACGGCATTATCAGCCGGGAGCTGATGATCGAGCGGATCAATACGGATCTGGCCAATGTGCTGGGAAATTTATTAAACCGCACCGTGGCCATGAGCAATAAATATTTCGGGGGCCGGGTCTGGAAGGCAGGGGTGCATGAGCCGGTGGATGAAGAGCTCATGGCCCTGGCCAAGGAGACCCCCGGCAAG
>CACZSB010000055.1 GCA_902783765.1 uncultured Lachnospiraceae bacterium | reverse complement strand
GCTATTATGGCGGTTCCGGCCCATGACAGCCGGGACTGGGAATTTGCCAAGGTTTTCGGCCTGCCCATTGTGGAAGTGGTGGCCGGAGGTCAGGTAGAAGAGGCCGCCTATACGGATGTGGAAAGCGGCATTATGGTGAATTCCGGCTTTTTAAACGGTCTGGAAGTGTCCCAGGCTAAGGAGACCATTATTCAATGGCTGACGGAAAAGGGCCTGGGAAGTCCCAAGGTGAATTTCAAGCTTCGGGACTGGGTTTTCTCCCGCCAGCGTTACTGGGGAGAACCCATCCCCATTGTATTTTGTGAAAAGTGCGGCACGGTGCCGCTGCCGGAAGAGGAGCTTCCTTTACTTCTGCCGGAGGTGGAAAGTTATGAACCCACCGACGACGGTTCCTCCCCCCTGGCCAAAATGACGGATTGGGTAAACACTGTCTGTCCCTGCTGTGGCGGCCCTGCCCAGCGGGAAACGGATACCATGCCCCAGTGGGCAGGCTCCTCCTGGTATTATTTGCGTTACACGGACCCGAAGAATGAGCAGGCCTTAGCCTCCCCGGAGGCCTTAAAGTACTGGCTGCCGGTGGACTGGTATAACGGGGGCATGGAGCATACCAATCTGCACCTTTTATACAGCCGTTTCTGGCATCATTTCCTGTATGATGCGGGAGCGGTGCCGGTGGCAGAGCCCTATAAAAGGCGTACTTCCCATGGCATGATTTTAGGAGAAGACGGAGAGAAGATGTCCAAATCCCGGGGGAATGTGGTGAATCCCGATGAGCTGGTGGCAGAATTTGGCGCCGATTCCCTGCGAACTTACGAAATGTTCATCGGCGCCTTTGAGCAGCATGCGGCTTGGAGCACTGACGGCTTAAAGGGCTGCCGCCGCTTCTTGGACCGGGTTTGGAAACTATTTGATTTGGTAAGCAGTGCCGGTGGCTACAGTAAGGGACTGGAGACCAAAATTCATCAGTCCATTAAGAAGGTCAGCCACGATTTCGAAAATCTGAAATTCAATACGGCCCTGGCCACTTTGATGGCGCTGCTGAATGATTTTTACCGGGCCGGCAGTGTCACCCGGGATGAGTGGAAGAGCTTCCTGCTGCTGCTTAGTCCCGTGGCTCCTCATATTTGCGAAGAATTATGGGAAATGAGCGGCTTTGAGGGCTATATCTTCCAGCAGAGCTGGCCCAGCTACGATGAGGCCAAAACCCTGGAGGATCAGGTGGAGATTGCCATGCAGGTAAACGGAAAGATGCGGGGCACCATTCAGATTGACCGAAATGCGGATAAGGATACGGTGCTGGCCGCCGCCCGGGCCGAGCTGGGGGATAAGCTCAGCGGAACCTTGGTAAAGGAAATCTATGTACCCGGCCGTATCGTGAATTTTGTGGTAAAACAATAAGTTCACCCTCATCCTGAGCGAAGCGACGGATCCCATGAAATGAAAGGACATATTATGACAAAAGTTACCCTTGTATCAGGCTTTTTAGGCGCCGGAAAAACCACTTTCATCCGAAAATTGCTGGAGGAGGTTTTCAGCGGAGAAGAAATCGTACTGATTGAAAATGAATATGGCGAGATCGGGATCGATTCCGGATTTTTGCAGGATGCCGGCGTCACCATTACGGAAATGAATTCCGGCTGCATTTGCTGCACCCTGGTGGGTGATTTCACGGAGGCCCTGAAAAAGGTCATCGATGAATATGCCCCGGACCGGATCATTATTGAGCCCAGCGGGGTGGGCAAGCTGTCGGATATTATCCAGGCCGTGGAAAAGGTCAAGGAGCTAAGTCCCCTGGAAATCACCGAGCGCCTATGTGTGGTGGATGCGAAAAAGGCCCGGATCTATCTGAAAAACTTCGGAGAATTCTTCCGGGATCAGGTGCAGTATGCCTCCACCCTGATCCTTTCCCGGAGTCAGCTGGCGGAGCAGGAAAAATTGGAGGAGGCGGTGGCCCTCCTGCGGGATATCAATGCAGAAGCCACCATGATCACCACCCCCTGGACGCAGTTAAACGCCCAGTCCATTCGCCATGCCTTTGAGCACAGCGATCCGGAGGGATTTTTAAAGCCTGAGGCCGGGGAAGAATGCGGCTGCCATCATCATCATGAGGATGAGTGCGAGTGCCACCACCACCATCATCACCATGAAGAGTGTGATGATCCGGAACGTGAGTGTCACCATCATCATCATGAAGAAGGTGAATGCCATCACCATCATGAGGAGTGCGATGATCCTGAGTGCGAGTGCCATCACCATCAACATGAAGAATGTGACGATCCGGACTGCGAGTGCCACCATCACCATGAGCATGAGCATGGCCATGATCATCACCACCACGAACATCATCAGGAACATGAGCACGAGCATGAACATCATCACCATCATCATCACCATCATCACCACCACGGTCATGATGCGGATGAGGTATTTCAGAGCTGGGGTCGGGAGAGTGCTAAAAGCTTCAGCCGGGAAGGGATCCGGGAAATCCTGGAGCAGCTTTTCCGGGAAGAGAATGATTACGGCGTGATCCTTCGGGCCAAGGGCATTGTGCCCCTTCAGGAGGGAGGCTGGTGCCAGTTTGATATGGTGCCCGGGGAGATCCAGCTTAGGGATTCCCAGGCGGATTATACGGGCCGTTTCTGCGTCATTGGCTGTGAGCTGAAGGAGGAAGCCCTGGCCGGGCTTTTCGGGCTGTAATATGGGAGCATCATTGATACCGGTATATATTGTGGCCGGATTATTGGACAGCGGAAAAACCTCATTTATTCAAAACACCCTGATGGAGCAGGAGTGGATCCGTCAGGACAATACCCTGATGATCCTGTGTGAAGAAGGGGAGATATCTCTGCCGCCTGCCTATCTGAAGGATAGGAAGATCAGTTTGGTGCCGGTGGAGGCCCTGGAGGCTTTGACCCTTCCTTTTATGGAAGAAATGACCGCCCGCCTTCATCCGGCTCAGATTATTATTGAGTTTAACGGCATGTGGGATCTGAAGACTTTTCTTCAGCAGGATTTTCCCGGGAGTTGGGGCCTGGCCGGAATCTATTCCGTGGCCAACGGCAGCGAGCTGGATCTTGTGATGAACAATATGCGGAATCTGTTTATGAATCAGCATACTGAATCCGATTTGATCGTGGTGAATCGCTGCGATCAAAATACGGAGCGTGGCCGTTTCCGAAAGGCGATAAAGCTTCAGAATAATGCGGCGCAGATTATCTTTGAATCGGTGGGAGGCGAGATCATCGAGTTCGGAGAAGAGGATCTGCCCTATGATATTTCTTCCGGCTCTTTTACCGTGGATGATCTGGATTACGGTACTTTTTTTGCGGATGCCTCGGAAAATCCCGAGCGGTATGAGGGTAAGGAGATCAGCTTTCTTTGCCAGGCCCGTCGATCCCTGGGCATGCCTAAGGATCAGTTTATCCCCGGCAGAAAACTAATGGCCTGCTGCGCCGCCGATGTGCAGTTTTACGGCTTTCCCTGCCGCAGTAATGATATCAGCCGCATAAAGGGAGGAGACTGGTATCGGATCCGGGTGCTTTTCAAAACGGAAAAGAAAAAGAACCCCCGAACCGGATTGTTCGAAAAGGTTCCTTTGTTGCAGCTTCTGTCCATGGAAGAGGCCGCTGAGCCGGAAAATGAAGTGGTAGTCCTTTAAAAACGGACCCGGGGCGCCGTCCTTGCCCTTTTGACGCCTAGCTGCCGCTAAGCGGGTCGCCGCAAACAGACTTTTGTCTTCCTCCCGGAGAGGCTTGACAGCCACCTGAAGATATAAGCATCCCTGATGTCATAATGTAGGTTCAAAAACGGGCAGGTTCTCGAACGCCCCAGGCAAGCTCAGTATAGCACACTTTTTTCCTCCCTTCAATAGGGGAAGATAAGGAGAATGTTTATGAATACCATAATCTGTATCGGCCGTGAATTCGGCAGCGGCGGTCATGAAATCGGCTTAAGGCTTTCGGAAAGCCTGAGTATTCCTTTTTATGATAAGCTGCTGGTTTCCATGGTGGCGGAGGAGGGGGAATTTGCCCGGAAATACCTGGAAGAAATGGACGAGAAGGTCAATGTGCATATTGCCCCTTTTCTGGCCACCCGCTCCACCTATTCCCTTTATTCACAGCCCGTCAGCGATAAAATCTTTTTCCGTCAGGCAGATATTATCCGTTCTCTGGCGGATCAGGGCCCCTGTGTTTTTGTGGGCCGCTGCGCAGATTATATTCTGGAACAAAGACCTAATCTTTTGCGGGTATTCTTATCCGGCAATCTGGAGGATCGGGTGAATCGCAAGCAGGCCATGGGGTTGGAATTTGCAGAAGCGGATATGACAAAGCATGTTCAGGCCACGGACCGTAAGCGGGCCCGGTACTACCGTCATTATACAGGACGGATCTGGGGAGACAGGAAGAATTATGACCTGTGCATCAACACCAGCCTTTTGGGCATAGAGGGCAGCGTATCCCTGATTTGTCAGGCTGTCAAGTTTAAGGAATCCCATACGCAATGATCCTCTGTTTAGGCTGAGGGATTTAATGGGGACTTCCCCTGAATCGGACTTGTCATCGGAAAACATCAATGGTAAAATAATAAAGATAAAATGGATAGTAGGAGGATGCCATGAAAACAGTCAATCTTAGAAATCTGGGGCTGATCAATGCCGCGGCAATTTATCGGAATTTGACCCCGGCTCAGCTGGTGGAAGAAGCCTTGCTTCGGGGAGAAGGGGTTTTAAGCAAGACCGGCGCCCTGGTGGTGGAAACCGGGAAATATACCGGCCGCTCCCCGGATGATAAGTTTATTGTGGATGTTCCCAAAGTCCATAAACAGATTGCCTGGGGCAAGGTCAACCGTCCCATTTCCCTGGAAAAGTATCAAATCATCCGGGCCAAGCTCACCGCCTATCTGCAGAACAGAGAGCTTTTCGTCTTTGACGGATTTGCGGGAGCCGACCCTGCCTGCACCAAGAAATTCCGCATCGTGAACGAGCTGGCCTGTCAGAATCTCTTTATTCATCAGCTTCTGATCCGGCCCACGGAGGAGGAATTAAAGAAATTCGGCAAGCCTGATTTCACCATTATCTGTGCCCCCGGTTTCCAGACCCTGGGCAAGGAAGACGGGGTGAATTCCGAGGCGGCTATTTTGGTGAACTATCCTCAGAAGGAGGTGCTGATCTGCGGCACCGCCTACGCCGGGGAAATCAAAAAGAGCGTATTCTCCGTTATGAATTTCCTGATGCCTCAGGAAGGGGTACTGCCCATGCACTGCTCCGCCAATATGAATCCGGAAAACGGGGAGACCGCCATTTTCTTCGGCCTGTCCGGCACGGGAAAAACCACCCTGTCCGCGGATCCCAACCGCCGCCTTATCGGCGATGATGAGCATGGCTGGTCCGAACGGGGGGTCTTCAATTTTGAGGGCGGCTGCTATGCCAAATGCATCAATCTGAAGGAAGAAAACGAGCCCGAAATCTTCCACGCCATTAAATTCGGTTCCCTGGTGGAAAATGTGGTGATCGACGAAGAAAGCCGGGAACTGGATTTTGATGATGACTCCCTTACGGAGAATACCCGGGTAGGTTATCCCGTGGATTTCATCAGTAATGCCCAGATCCCCGGTGTGGGCGGCATTCCCAAGGTGGTGATTTTCCTTACCGCCGATGCCTTCGGGGTACTGCCTCCCATTGCCCGTTTGGATAAAAACGCGGCCATGTACCATTTTGTCACCGGCTTCACCTCCAAGCTGGCGGGAACGGAACGGGGGGTCAAGGAGCCGCAGCCCACCTTCTCCACCCTCTTCGGAGAGCCCTTTATGCCCCTGGATCCCCTGGTATATGCCCAGATGCTGGGAGAAAAACTGGATAAGTACGGCACCAAGGTTTATCTGGTCAATACCGGCTGGTCCGGCGGCCCCTACGGCGTGGGATCCCGCATGAAACTGTCTTATACCCGGGCCATGGTTACGGCTGCCTTAAACGGTGTGCTGGATGTGGTGGATTATAGGCATAATTCGATTTTTAATCTGGATGTGCCCCAGAGCTGCCCCGGTGTGCCCAAGAGCATTTTGAATCCCCGTGATACCTGGTCCGATAAAAAAGCCTACGATGCCAGTGCCAAAAAGCTGGCGGCCATGTTCCAGGAGAACTTTGCCAAAAAGTATCCGAATATGCCTAAGGAGATCGTCAAGGCGGGGCCTCAGGCCTGACAATTGAGTACGGGAGCGGCCCCGGTGCCGCTCCCCCAAATCATTTCAGGGGTGCCCCAAAGGGGCTGAGAATAAACCCTTAGAACTTGATCCGGATTATACCGGCGAAAGGAGAAAGTAATGAAAAGAATCACCACGAAACAGCTGGTTTTTTCAGCTGTGGCCCTGGCCTTGGCCATTGTGATTGCCACCTATGCGAAGATTAAGTGGCCCCTTTGGTTTAATGGCGGAAGCATCACCCTGTTTTCCATGTTGTTTGTCACTATGATCGGTTATTGGTACGGTCCGGTGGTGGGGCTGATTGGGGGCGTGACCTATGCACTCCTCCAGTATATTACTGGCCCCTACTTTTTATCTCCCTTACAGGTGGTGCTGGATTTTCCCCTGGCCTTCGGTGCCTTGGGCTTGTCCGGGTTTTTTTACAAAAAGAAAAATGGCCTGTTTATCGGGTATATAACGGCTGTATCGGCCCGGCTGCTTTTCCACTGTATTTCCGGTGTGATATTTTATACCGAGTATATCGGTGTTGTGGGAAAGGATATGGAAGCCGTTGCCTCGAGTATTCTGTATAATATGAGCTATATTGTGCCGGAGGCTGTGATCACCCTGATAGTCATTTCGCTGCCCCCTGTAAAGGATGTGCTGCTCAGGGTCAAGAAAATGGCCTGTCAGTAAGGCAGAACCCTCCGGGTTCATCGGGAAGGATTGAAGCGTATGGAAAACGAATTACTGAAATCAGTACACAAGGTTTATGAATCGGCCAAAAGCGGAACGGTTTACGCTACGGATGATGTGTTTGTTACGGTGGTGGGTATGGCAGCCTCCGATGTGGAGGGGGTGCTGGGACTTTCCGATTTGAATACGGGAGAACCCTGCAGCAAGATGACGGTG
>CACZSB010000054.1 GCA_902783765.1 uncultured Lachnospiraceae bacterium | reverse complement strand
TGGGCCTCCGGCAAGCCGTGAACCGCCGCCTCTTCTATATGGGCCAGGGCATGCTCCACCACCCCGCCGAAGCTGTGTTGGGGAATCGTGGCACCGGTCTTTGCGGCCTCCACCGTCCTTTGTGCGGCTTCCTCCACCCCTTCCCCTTTCAGAGCGGAAATTTCCACCACCGGGCAGCCCAGACGCCTGGACAGTTCCCGGGTATCTAATTGATCTCCCGCCTTGCGCACCAGGTCCATCATATTCAGGGCCATCACCACGGGAATTCCCAGCTCCATCAACTGGGTGGTTAAATACAGATTTCGCTCCAGATTGGTGGCGTCCACAATATTCAAAATCACCTCCGGCCGCTCCTGTATCAGGAAATTCCGGGCCACCACCTCTTCTAAGGTGTACGGAGAAAGGGAGTAGATTCCGGGCAAATCCGTGACCGTAACCTGGGGATTCTTTTTCAGTTTGCCTTCCTTTTTTTCCACGGTGACCCCGGGCCAGTTTCCCACATACTGGGCTGAGCCGGTCAAAGCATTGAACAGGGTGGTCTTTCCGCTGTTTGGATTGCCCGCCAAGGCAATTCGGATACTCATAAATGCTCCTTTCGACAATTAGCTTTAGCTAACTTAAGTCTAAAAAAATATTATTCCACTTCCACCATTTCCGCATCGGCTTTCCGGAGGCTCAGCTCGTAGCCCCGCACCGTCAATTCCAGGGGGTCTCCCAAGGGCGCCAGCTTCCGCAAATAAATGCTTACGCCTTTTGTGATCCCCATATCCATAATCCGGCGCCGGACGGCCCCTTCTCCGTGGATTTTTATAACCTTTACCGTGTCGCCGATGGCCGCATCCCGCAGGGTTTTCATGGTCCATCCTCCTTAAATCATTATCTTCTGCGCCAGCTCCTTATCCAGGGCGATGCGCGATTCTTTGACTTTTACGATTAGATTCCCCCCCACCCGGCTGATGACCGTAACGGGACTGCCGGGAACAAAGCCCAAATCCGCCAAATGCTGCCTGGTCTCCGGTGTCCCGGAAAGGCGACGGATGGTTTCGGCACGATTATCTTCCGCAAAAACCAGCGGTATCATGGGCTTCCTCCTTATGGGGCGTGGTTAGATATTGCTATCTGAAATAAGTTTTTGCTATCTTTGGTTAGAACCAGCTAACTATATCACGGCCCATCCCGCCTGTCAAGGGAGGAAAACAGAATTATTTCTTGCCTGCCTTGTCCATGCATGATACACTTGAAACGAAGAAATCTTTTCGTCATTTAGCCGGAGGATTCCATGGATGCCATAAAAACCGCACAACTTACAAAATATTACGGCCAGGTCCGGGGCATAGAATCCCTGGATCTTACGGTGGAGGAAGGGGACTTTTTCGGCTTTATCGGCCCCAACGGCGCCGGAAAATCCACTACCATCCGCACCCTTTTGGGCCTGATTGCCCCCAGCAGCGGCAGCGCCAAAGTGCTGGGGATGGATATTGGCAGACAGCGAGAGGCTATTTTAAAGGAAGTGGCCTATCTCCCCTCTGAGTCCGCTTTTTATCCCGGGCTCCGGGGCCGGGACATGATTGCCCTCTCTGCCCGACTTCGAGGCCGGGACTGCGCCGCCGAAGCTGACCGGCTCTGCCAGCGGCTTCAACTGGATCCCTCCAAAAAGGCAGACACCCTTTCCTTTGGAAATAAAAAGAAGCTGGCCATCGTTTGCGCCCTGCAAAGTCAGCCACGCCTGCTGATTTTGGATGAGCCAACCGGGGGGCTGGACCCCCTGATGCAGCGGGAATTCTTTGAGATTCTAAAGGAGCGTCATGAATCCGGCGCCACGATTTTCCTGTCCAGTCACATTCTTTCCGAGGTGCAGCGTTATTGCAGCCGGGCCGCGGTCATTCGCGCCGGGGAGCTGATTGCCTGCGACCGGGTGGAATCCCTGGCCAAAAGCAGTGCCCGGCGCATTGTAATCCACGGCCAGGCAGATCTGAGCCCCTTATCCGGCTTGCGCCAGCTGGAAGAATCCGAGGGAGTGATCAGCTTTTTATACAGTGGCGAGATGCAGCCGCTCCTGGCCGTTTTATCCACGGGACAGATTCAGGATTTGTCCGTCACGGAACCGGATCTGGAGGAGATTTTTATGCACTTTTACGAAAAGGAGGCCGATCCCTCATGACCGTGTTTCTTCACGAACTCCGGCAAGGCCGCAAAGCCTTTTGTATCTGGACCGGGGCCATTGGCTTTTTTCTGGCTGTTTGCGTTTTTATTTTCCCGGAGATGAAGGGAGAAATGGATGCCCTCAGCGATACCTTCGCTTCCATGGGTTCCTTTACCGCCGCCTTTGGGATGGACAGGCTGAATTTCGGCACGCTCATCGGTTATTATACCATTGAATGCGGCAATGTACTGGGGCTGGCAGGTGCCTTTTTTGCGGCCCTAACCGGAGCGGGGCTTTTAGCCAAGGAAGAAAGAGGCCGTACCGCCGACTTTCTGCTGACCCACCCCATCAGCCGCCGCCGGGTGATTTCGGAAAAACTGCTGACCCTTCTGACGGAAATCAGCGTATTGAATCTTGTGATTTTTCTCCTGGCTCTGGGGTCCATAGCCGCCATTGGAGAAAGCATTCCCTTTAAGGATATTGCCCATTTGCATCTGGCGTATTATCTGTTGCAGCTGGAGCTGGGGGCAATCTGCTTTGGCCTTTCCGCCTTTTTGCGCCGGGGCAGCGCCGGAGTGGGCCTGGGATTGGCGGGCCTAACCTATATGATGAATATCATTGCCAATATAGCCCCTTCCGTGGAGTTTCTGAAATATATCACACCCTATGCCTTTTGTGACGGGGCAAGCATTGTAGGCGAGGGAAAACTGGATATGATCAAGGTAGGGATTGGTCTGGTACTGGGCGCTCTGGGCATTGCCGCCGCTTACTGGAAATATGAAAATAAGGATATCAACCAGTAAAACAGTCCGGGAACAACTGCCTTGCTTTTCTTCCCGGGCTTTGCTATTTTATACTCATACAGCAAGGAGAAGCAGCCATGCACGAATCCGGTGAAATGTATCTGGAAACCATTTACGTCCTGTCTCAAAAGGGCGATATTGTGCGTTCCATAGATGTGAGTGAATATATGAGCTTTTCCAAGCCCTCCGTAAGCCGGGCCATGGGTTTACTGCGGCAGGACGGCTATATTGAGATTGACCGAAAGGGAGGCATTCACCTGACGGATAAGGGGCTGGCGGTGGCCCACAGCATTTATGACCGCCACGAAACCATGAGCGCCATACTGGAGGTTATGGGCGTTGGGGCCGAAACCGCGCAGCGGGACGCCTGCCGCATGGAGCACTATATCAGCGAGGAGTCTTTTGCCGCTTTTAAAAAATACTTTCAGGCAGAGCTTGAAAAGAGGAATGGGTAGTGCTATAATGCACTACGCTTCGGGGTATTAGCTCAGCTGGGAGAGCGCCAGGTTCGCAATCTGGAGGTCAGGGGTTCGATCCCCCTATGCTCCATGAAAAGG
>CACZSB010000053.1 GCA_902783765.1 uncultured Lachnospiraceae bacterium | reverse complement strand
TGCCTGTAGCTCTCGTTTTTCGGTGGATTGTAGTTATCCCCGACTTCTAAGCCACATTTCCGCTTTATTTGAGATATAGCAAGGCTCGTGACCTTTACTTCATATTTCTCAAGAACATAGTTCCTAATTTCCTTATAAGTCGCCTTTTTACGCAGTTCCGAAGGGGTTTCCTCGAATTCATCAAGGTCTAATTCCACCCTGATAGAATGGTCGATATGTTTTTGGGACAACTTAACAACCGTCTCTACGTGAACGTCCTGGGGGAACATATCCACGGGGCAGATGGCCTGGGGCTGGTAGCCGCCTTGCCGGGCCAAAAACTTCATATCCCTGGCCAGGGTGGCGGAGTTGCAGGAAACATAGACAATCCGGGCGGGAGAGCAGGCGATGAGGGCTTCCAAAAGCGCCTGGTCGCAGCCCTTCCGGGGCGGGTCCAGCACCACCACATCCGGGCGTTCCTCCGGGTGCTCCCGGCAGTAGGCCGGGAAGATTTCTTCGGATTTTCCCACAAAGAATCCGGCGTTGCGGATACCGTTTAAGCTGGCATTTTCTTTGGCATTTTCAATGGCCTGGGGTATGATCTCCACCCCTTTTACGGAAGCGGCATTTTGAGCCAGAAAGAGGGAAATGCTCCCGGTGCCGCAGTACAGATCCCACACATTTTCAGCGCCGCTCAGGGCCGCATATTCCAGGGCCTTGGCGTAGAGTTTTTCCGTTTGCACCGGGTTCACCTGAAAGAAGGCCAGGGGTGAGAGCTTAAAGTGCAGATCTCCAATGGATTCCGTGATATAGCCCGGGCCGTAAAGGGGAATCAATTCCTGACCCAGGATCACATTGTCCCGGCGGGTATTCACATTTAGGGAAATATCTGTCATGCCGGGGATTTCCTTAAGGGCGGCCACCAGGGCTTCCGCCCCCGGCAGCTTCCGGCCGTTTATCACCAGGCAGACCATCCACTCCCCGCTGCCTTTGGCATGGCGGATGAGGGCGTGGCGTAGCAGGCCTTTCCCTGTTTCTTCGTCGTAAGGTGCAATTTTATGGATTCGGGCGTGATTCAAAACCACCTCCAGTACCCGTTCCATCCCAGGCATATTGATGGGGCAGTCTGTCATGGGCACGATGCGATGGGAGCGGCCGGCGTAGTAACCGGCTATAATTTGGCCGTCCTTATCCTTGCCAAAGGGGATCTGGGCCTTGTTTCGATACGCCCAGGGATTCTCCATGCCGATGATGGGCTCCATACAAGCATCAATCAGGGTCTCCGTGAATCCACCCAGGCGAATCAGGTGCTGGCGGACCTTGTTTTCCTTAAAGCTAAGCTGGGCGGGGTAGGAGAGGGCCTGGAGCTGGCAGCCCCCGCAGGGGGCGGCGATGGGGCAGCGGGGCGTCACCCGGTCCGGGGAGGGGGTGATCAGCTCTGCCAGGCGGCCATAGCCGAAGGATTTGCCGGTTTTGGTGACAATCACTTGGGCCTCGTCCCCAATCACCGTATCTTTAACAAAGAGGGGATAGCCATCGTAGTGGCCGATCCCCTCGCCCTGTTCTGTCAGGTCGGTGATTTTGATTGTAATGAGGTCGTTTTTGTTTAACATAAACGGTTTTCCTTCAGTCCTACATCTCCGTCCGTCTCACATTAGAATCCAAAAACTTCTGGAAGCCCAGCCAGCCGTGGGCGCCGGTATCGCTTAAGGTCTCACACATGAGCTGAATCTTGGCATCGGTATTATCTGCCAAATGCAGGGCCAGGGCCTCTAAAAGGGCCGGCTTTTTGGGGGAGCCGAATTCAAACTCCCCGTGATGGGCCAGCACGATATGAAGCAGCTCATTCCGAACATTTTCCGGAAAGCCGGGGATTCCGGCCATCCTTTCGGAAAGCATCTGCACCCCGATCACGATATGGCCCAGCAGCTGTCCCTCGTCCGTATAATCATTGGCGGGGAAGGGAGAAAGCTCCCGAACCTTGCCGATGTCGTGGCACAGGGCCCCGGTCAGCAGGAGATCCCGATTGATCATGGGATATTTTTTGCAATAATCCTCGCAAAGCTCCACCACCCGCAGGGTGTGCTGCAAAAGGCCTCCAGAAAAGCTGTGGTGCACGCTTTTGGCGGCGGAATGGGCCTTAAAAGCCTTGGCAAAGGCGGCATCATTCACAAAAAAGCTCTCCAGCAGGGCCCGAAGGCTCCCATGGGATATGCTGCGAACGGTGGCCAGCAGCTTTTCGAACATTTCCTCAATGGGATAGGGGCTCACCGGAATATAATCCGCCGGATCGTATTCTCCCTCCCGGGCCAGCCGGACCCGGCGGATATTCAGCTGCAGGGCATTCTGGTAACGCTGCACCTCTCCCTCCACTCGAATATACTGAAGGGCCTCGAAGTGGTCGATGCCGCTGGACAGGTCCCAGATTTTTCCGTCGGCGCTGCCGGAATTATCCTGAAGGCTCAGGGAATAATAGCTTTTGCCGTTCTTGGTTTTGCCCACGATTTTGCTGCGGCACAAATAAATATCGCTGATCTGATCGCCTTCCCGCCAGTTTGCTATGGAATACATATTGAAGACTACCTTCCTTCTATTTCCGAAATGCCGGAATGCTTTGTCCTCAGCAGATTGGTGTGCTACAGAGGAGCGGAGACGTCCGGCGCGGATCATCTTGAAGATATTTAAGCATAAATAAGGGTGCTTGTCTACCGCCAGCAAAAAAGAACGGGGCATCCGTGGATGCCCCGCTGAGAGTCATAATGGTTTTTATGCTGCGGCTTCGTTGTTTTTGACGCCCAATTTCTGGAATGCCACCACAGCGGCCACCAAGCCCAGGCCAATCACATCGGTGAGCATGCCGGGAATCATCATGCACAGACCGCCGGCGGCCAGAACCACACGGAATATGGGGTTAATAGGCCTAAAGAGGAAGCCGTTCAGGGCGGCTGCCACCCCAAAGATGCCCAGGATGGAAGAAACAACAATCAGGGCAACCTCCAACACCACGGAGCCGCTTCCTTCAAACTCGAAAACCATGGCCGGATTCATGGCTAAAATATAGGGCACGATAAAGGCTGCGATGGCTATCCGGGTGGCATTGAAGGCCGTCTTCATGGGAGGCGCCTTGGCAATGGCTGAACCCGCATAGGCAGCCAGTGCCACCGGCGGCGTGATGTCCGCCACAATACCGAAGTAGAATACGAAAAAGTGGGCCGCCACCAAGGGAACCCCAATGCGGGGATCAATCAGAATAGGGGCGCAGGTGGCCGCCATAATGCAGTAGTTGGCCGTGGTGGGAACGCCCATGCCCAGCACGATGCAGCACAGCATGGTGAGGAAGAGGGCGATGAGGGGTTTGCCGCCGGACACCTGAACGATGACCCGAATCAAATCGGAGGCCAGACCCGTGGAGGTAATGCAGCCCGCCACCAGACCGGCCATGGCGCAGGCCACGGCTACGGTGATGGAACCCTTGCCGCCGGCTTCCAGAGCTTCGACAATCTTATTTATGCTCAGCCGGTTGTCTTTGTTCAGCAAGCCCACGAAAATGCAGCAGAAAATAGCAATGGTAGCTGCCATCTGCATGGTGAGCATATTAGTGGACACAATCACCACCAGCACCACCAGAGGAAGCAGCAGATACATCTTGGGAAGAAGATTCCGCAACTTAGGGAGTTCTTCCCTGGGAATGCCCTTCAGATTCAGCTTACGGGCTTCCAGATGTACCGCTAGATAGATGCCCAGGAAATACAGTACGGCGGGCAAAATGGCTTTCAGAGCCACGGTGCCGTAGGGAACGCCCATGTATTCTGCCATCAGGAAGGCAGCTGCACCCATAATGGGAGGCATAATCTGGCCGCCGGTGGAGGAGGCCGCTTCCACGGCACCGGCAAACTCCGGTTTGTAGCCGCAGCGCTTCATCATGGGGATGGTCACAGAACCGGTGGTCACCGTGTTCCCCACGGAGGAGCCGGACACCATGCCGCACAGCGCGGAGGATACCACGGCCACCTTGGCAGGTCCGCCGGCACTGGAGCCGCACAGGCTGTTTGCCAGATCGATGAAGAAAGCGGAAATGCCTGTCCTTTCCAGAAAAGCTCCGAAGATGATAAATACCACAATATACTTTGCACAGACATTGATGGGGGTGTTCATGACACCGGTGGTGGTGTAGAACAAATCGTAAATCACCTTGCCGAAGCGGACGGTGGAGAAGGTGTAAATCAGCAAGGCCCCCACCACGCAGAGAATGGGAATGCCGACACAGCGACGGCAGAGTTCCATCAGAGCCAAAATGGATAGGATAGCCATCACCACCATATACCACTTATCCGTCACCGAAGTGGCTTCGAACACGATTTTTTTCGCATTTAAGGCGAAATAGAAGAAAGGGGATGAGCCCAAAATCATGATGACGATATCATACCAAGGCAGGTAATTTACCTTTTGAATCCCTTTCTTAATGGGGTAGTAGAGATAGCCGATAATCACGATGAAGCCCAGAAAACGGGTCAGGCGAATCTCCGGCATTTCTTTACTGAACAGCGTGACAATGATGCAGTATAGAGAAAAGAGAACACTGATCCAGCGGACAATCTGCGCCGGAACCCCTTCCCAAATGCGGGTGTTGGACTCATTGTCGTATTTTTTCATTATGGCCTCAACGTCAGCGGCAGTGCCAACGTCCAGGCTGTTGTCTTCATTGACCGTCTCGGGAACGGAATTTAGTTTTTTCTTACCCATATTGTTTTCCTTATCGAGAATCCGTGTGAATGGAAAAGCCGCAGGACAAATGAGCTCCGGTCAGAGCAGAGATCATTTGCTCTGCGGCTTTTAATTCAGGGTGCCATGCCGGAAAGCGCCCGGCACGACACCCTGGGCAAAATAGATTATTTTGCGGTTTTGACACCCTTTTCGGTGAAATACTTCACGGCACCGGGATGATAAGACACGGAGCCGTAGGAGGCCGCAAAGTTCAGATCCAGCTCTTTGCCTTTGGCGTGGGCACCGCCGATTTCAGTCTTGTTCTCGAAGATGGCGGAAATGAAGTTGTATACATCGGCTTCAGCCACATCGTTCCGGGCAATGACCACGGCCATAACAGCCACGGTGGTTATATCCTCAGGGGTGTTGTACACATCCTTGGGAATGATGTTCTTGCTGTAATAAGGGGATTCGGCAGTCAGCTTATTGATATGCTCCTCATCCAAACTCACCAGGTAAACGGATTTGGTAGCAGCCAGAGAGGTCACGGCAGTGGTGGGAGCGCCGGCCACCACGAAGGCAGCGTCAATCTTGCCATCCTGCAGAGCTTCCACGCTATCGCCGAAGGACTGGTAGGTGGGGTTAATATCCTTGTCTGCATCGATACCGTAAGCACCCAATACGTCAACAGCATTGAAGTACACGCCGGAACCGGAAGCGCCGATGGATACGCTCTTGCCCTTCAGATCCGCTACGGACTTGATGTCGGGATTCAGGGTAACAATCTGCACCTGCTCCATGTACAGAGCGGCAACGGTGGAGAAGGACGTGTCAGCCTTCTCAAACAGACGGGTGCCCTGGTTGGCATAGGCAGCCACGTCGGACTGCACAAAGCCCAGTTGGGCATCGTTCTTGCCCATGGCTTCGATATTGGCCTTGGAGCCGCCGGAGGTGATGGCGGTGACCTTGGTGGCAGTTTTGTCGCTCACTTTACCGGCCAGCACGGTGCCGAAGCCGTAGTAGGTACCTTGTTCGCCGCCAGTGCTGAAGGTCAGCTTGGCACCGCCTTTGGTGCCGTCGGAGGTACCGCTGCTGCAGGCAGCCAGACCCAGAACCATGGCGCAAACCATCAGGATTGCCACTAATTTCTTCATAAAATTCGCTCCTTTCGTATCGCTGGCTTTATCTTCCGTAACAGGGTGCTACAGGATATAAAGCTGCGTTCGTTTCCTAGGATAATAGCAGAGAGTACTCCGATTTGTCAATTTATTTTCAAAAAATCGGAAGCTGTTTTTCAAAGTCTTTTCCGGGATGACAGCTTGCCGGCACTGTGTTATGATATGGGCGAAAAGGATGGAAATAAAATGATTTTTGACACCCATAGCCATTACGATCACCCCCGTTTTTCAGAGGATCGAAAGGCCCTGCTTTCGGAACTGCCCGGGGCGGGCATCGGTGGGCTGGTGAATATCGGCGCCACTTTAAAGGGGACGGAAGCCTCTCTTCAGCTGGCGGAGCAGTGGCCTTTTATCTGGGCCGCCGCCGGGGTGCATCCCGATGATGTGAAGGAATTGGAGACCCTGGGAGAAAAGGAAGCCGGGGAGCGGCTTGGGGCGTATCTGGCCCATCCCCGCTGTGTTGCAGTGGGGGAAATTGGCCTGGATTATCATGGGGAGGATATTTACGATAACAAAACTCCCCGGCCTTTACAAAAAAAGTGGTTCGATTTTCAGCTGACCCTTATGAAAGAGACGGGAAAGCCCGGGGTGATTCACAGCCGGGAGGCGGCGGCGGATACCCTGGATATAATCAAGACTGCCGGAGGAAAGGATCTGGCCCTGGTGCATCATTGCTTCGGTTATGAAAAGGAAATGGCCCGGATTTATCTGGACATGGGACATTTTCTGGGCATCGGGGGCGTGGTCAGCTATAAGAATGGACGAAAATTGAAAGAAGTGGTACAATATATGCCGCTTGAACGGATACTGCTGGAAACGGATTGTCCCTATCTGGCGCCGGAACCCTTTCGGGGCAAACGGAACGATTCCCGCATGCTGACAAAGGTGGTGGCGGAAATCGCCCGGCTCAAGGGGCTGGATGAGGAAACCGTGGAGCAGGTGACTTTTGAGAATGCCCGGCGTTTTTATCGTCTGGGCCCGGAGGAAATGATTCGTGGAACCCTACCTGGCTGACAGGGACCGGACAAGAAGTGTGCTGGAGCGCCACGGCTTTTTTATCAAAAAAGGCTATGGCCAAAACTTTTTGGTGGATCCGGCGGTGCCCCGGGGCATTTTAGAGGCGGCCCGGATCGGCCAGGAGGATACGGTTTTTGAGATCGGCCCCGGCATCGGCACCCTGACCCAGTATCTGGGGAGTCGGGCCCGGCGGGTGATTGCCCTGGAACTGGACCGAAAGCTGGCCCCCCTGCTGGCGGAAACCCTGGCCCCCTGGCCCAATATACAGCTTATTTGGGGGGATGTGCTAAAGCAGGATCTGCCGGCTCTTTTCCGGGAACTGGCCATTGAGGGCCCTGTGAAGGTGGCCGCCAATCTGCCCTACTATATCACCACCCCGATTCTGATGCGGCTCTTCGAACATCAGACGCTTTTTTCCGGTATAACCGTTATGGTTCAGAAGGAAGTGGGAGAGCGGATGGCGGCGGGCCCGGGCAGCAAAGACTATGGGGCCCTGTCCTTAAGCGTCCAGTATTATGCGGACCCCCGGCTGGCCTTTGAAGTACCGCCGGCGGCCTTTATTCCCCAACCCCGGGTCTCTTCCGCGGTGGTGAGTTTAACGGAGCGGAGCCGCCCGGCCCCCGAGCTGCGGGACCGGGCCTGGACCTTTTCTCTGATCCGGGCCGCCTTTATGCAACGGCGGAAGATGCTTTCCAACGCCCTGACGGCGGGGGCCCCCGGCATTTTAAAGCGGGAACAGGTGGCCGCTGCCCTTTCGGAGATGGGCCTGGATCCGGCCATTCGGGGTGAACGGTTAAGCCTTGAACAATTCGCTGAATTATCCAATAAACTGTGGGCAGAGACCCATCCGGCCCCGGGAGACAGATGTGAGTAAGCAGAATACGAAAAAAACGGAAAACGAAGAGAATAAGGGCCGGTCCCGCCGGCGCCTGAAACCGGCCCATCTGATTTTGGGCATTGCGGCCGGGGTGGTCTTGCTTTTGGGTGTTTTCTATATTTTGAATGGCCGCGGCAGAAGCTTTTCCGAGGCCCGGATTATAAGCCGGGTGGAAATCGGCAGCGCCGGGGCGGCCCGGGTCAGCGCCTTTGCCGGCGGCTTTTTGCGATACAGCCGGGACGGCATCAGCATGCTGACCACGGATGGGAAAGAAAAGTGGAATATCAGCTACAATATGAATCAGCCCCGTCTGGTGATTGGGGGAGATTACGGCGCCGTGGGGGATCTGGCGGGCCGGAAGGTGGTGGTTTTCGGCAAAAGCGGCCTTTGCGGCAGCTATACCACAACCTTCGATATTATGAGTCTCAGCATTTCCGGCGGCGGGGTCAGCGCCGTGTCCCTGGACAAGGGGGCCGGCAGCCTGATTCAGTTTTATGAAAAAAGCGGGGAACGCCTGGATATCGAAATGAGTTTTGAATTGACCATGAGCGGTTATCCCCTGGCCCTGGCCCTGTCTCCCGACGGAAACGGCCTGGCGGTATCCTTTGTGAATTCCAGCACCGGGGCCCTGAATACCCAGCTGGCCTTTTACAATTTCTCCGTGGGCAAAAGTGAGCCGGACCGGCTGATAGGGTATTTTCGTTATGAAGAACAGTTGATGCCCCAGGTGGATTATCTCAGCGCCACCCGGGTGGTGGCGGTAACGGACACCCGCCTGGAATTCCTTTCCCTGGAACAGGAAAACAAACCGACGGTGTTAAAGAGCGTCACGCTGCCGGCGGGCTTATCCCATTATCAAACAGGCAGCGATCATGCGGCCCTGATCTATCCTGATCCCGCCACCGGGCGGCAGACCCTCAGTGTCTACAAAAGCGACGGAAGTCTTTGCTTTAGCCGGGAACTGGGGGGCTCTTTGCTGAGCCTGGCCCTGGAGGATGCCGGGGTGCTGATTCTAACAGACAGCGGTTTTAGCCTGGTCAATTATCAGGGGAAGGAACGGTTTAACGGCAGTCTTGCCCACAGCGGTCAGGCGCTTTTCCTCCAGGGCTCCCGGGAGATTATTCAGTTTGACGGTTCTCATATCACCCGATACCGCTTAAGGTAGGAGGTCCGCCATGCGCCTGAGTACAAAAATGGTGCTGGTGACCCTGGGACTGGTGATTGTCCCCCTGATTCTGCTGGCGGCCTCCCTCTTTCTGCTCAATGTGTACCGGCCCCGGGCTCTGCGGCTTAGCTTTTCCCAGGAAGATACCAATATTATGAATATCAATGCCATCCGCCGCTTCGACAAGCTGATGCAGAGTCTGACGGAGGAAACGGAGCAGCTGGGGGATGGGGAATTAAAAAATCCCCTGGTTCTGGACCGGCTGAATCAGCGTTTTTTGGAGGAAAAGGCCTTTTTAGCGGCCTATGAAGGGACGGAATGTTACTATAACGGCGGAGATCCGGAGTCCCATGAGGATGTGCTTCGCTATGTTCAGGATCCCGGGGTTTTTGAAGACCGGGACAAGCTGTATTTTGCCGGTTTGTCCCACCCTTATCTGATTGGCTGCATGCGTTTTGGTCAGGGCAATGAGGGGGGGAGTATCTATCTGGTCTGCGATGTTTCCGGCTCCCTGCCTTCGGTGACCCGGATTATTTTCTTAATCAGCATCAGCGCTCTGGCCCTGGTGGGGGGCACGATTCTCATGCTGGGCTGGCTCCGGATCCGTTTTTCCAAGCCCATGAAGGAGCTGCGCCAGGCGGCCCGTTCCATTTCCGAGGGCAATCTGGATTATGAGCTGGTGCCGGAGGACGATGACGAATTCGGGGAGCTGATCGGCAGCTTCGAGGAGATGCGCCGGCGGCTGAAGGACAGCGCCCAGGAGCAGCTGCGGGCAGAGGAGAGAGGCCGACAGCTCATTGGCAACGTTTCCCACGATCTAAAGACCCCCATCACCGCCATCCGAGGCTATGTGGAGGGGCTCCGGGACGGGGTGGCGGATTCTCCGGAAAAACGGGAGAAATATCTCACCACCATCTATAATAAAGTAAATGAGCTGGACCGGCTGGTGGACGAGCTTCATTTCTATTCACTGGTGGATTCGGACCGGATCCCCTACCAGTTTGTGAAGCTGGAGGCGGGAGCCCTCTTTGAGGATTGGGCCCGGGAGCTTATCCAGGAACTGGAGCCCCAGGGCTGGGCGCTGTCCTTTGAAAAGCGCCTGAAGCGGGAGGTCCGCCTGGCGGGGGACCCGGAGCAGCTGGGCCGGGTTTTGGGGAATATTGTTTCCAATTCTGTGAAGTATCGGGATACCGGCCGCCAGCCCCGGCTGAGCCTGAGCCTGGATCTGGCGGAGGATATGATCTGCCTGGCGGTGGAGGACAACGGGCTTGGGATCAGCGAAGAGGATCTGCCCCATGTGTTTGAACGATTCTACCGTTCGGATGCCTCCCGCAGCTCCGCCACCGGGGGCAACGGCATCGGTCTTTCCATTGTTAAAAAGATTCTGGAGGATCACGGGGGCCGGGTCCAGATAGAAAGTAAAGGGGGAGAGGGCACCAAACTGAGCTTGTTTTTGCCCGCCCTGGAGGAACAAAGGCATGAGTAGGGTATTGATTGTGGAAGATGATATCAGCATCGCCGAGCTGGAACGGGATTATCTGGAGCTCAGCGATTTTGAGGTGGATTTGGCCGCTGACGGCGTTCAGGGCCTGGCCATGCTGCAAGAAAAAGCCTACGACTTGTTTATTCTGGATTTAATGCTGCCGGGCCTGGATGGCTTCGAATTGTGCAAAAAAATACGGGAAAAGCAGGATGTGCCTATTTTATTGGTCACGGCCAGGAAGGACGATATCGACAAGATCCGGGGCTTGGGCATGGGGGCGGATGATTATATCACCAAGCCCTTCAGCCCCGGGGAGTTATTGGCCCGGGTCAAGGCCCATCTGGCCCGCTTCGACCGGCTCACCGGCATTCAAAGCCGGGGCAATGAGCGGGTGGAGATCCGGGGACTTATCATCGACCGCACCGCCCGGCGGGTCTGGGTGGGAGAAGAGGAGGTGAGCCTCACCGGCAGGGAATTTGACCTGCTCACCTATCTGGCCACCAATCCCAACCGGGTTTTTTCCAAACAGGAGCTATTTAAGGCCATCTGGGGCCTGGAATCCCTGGGCGATGTGGCCACGGTCACGGTGCATATTAAAAAAATACGGGAAAAAATCGAACTGAACATGGCCCGGCCCCAATATATCGAAACGGTCTGGGGCGTGGGATATCGTTTTAAAATATAGGAAAACAAATAGGACTCTGGGTGCCTGAACTGTTGATCCGAAAAGGAGACTCAAATGGAAAAGAAAGCAAGCAATAATAGAGGCGGCCTGACAGAGGCCAGAATCCGCCGCCTGTTCCGCTGGGAGGAAGCCCCTTCCCGGCTGTTGAAGGAGCAGGATATAGAAAAGATAAAGGTGCGAAAGCCCTATGGGATCCAGCCGGAGGATCTGCTGGCGGTGCTGGAAAAGCAGAAAAACATGCCGGAGGGAGCCCTGGAAGAGGAGTGGGCCGGGCCTTTATGGGAAATAGGGGCCTTGCTTTTGGAGGATCCCGCAGGGTTAAGCCATCAGGAAGGCTTTCGGGGGCTGCCCGATGAGGGAGAGCAAACCTGGGAGATTTTCAAGCAATTGCTGAATGATCTGGCAGAGGGCGAAGCGGATCTGGCAGCCTGCGAGCAGCGGCTGAAACAGCTGATTGCCATGCGGGATCAGCAAATCCCCCTGCGCACCTATGACCGCCGCGTCAAAGAAAAATATATCCGATATTACGAAGATAAAAACCACCTGGAGGAGGCCCTGGAAAGCGAGATACTGCTTTATGTGCTTTTTGTAGACGAGCTTTGCCGGGAAAAGGACCCTGTGGCCATGCGGGCCAAGGCCCTGGCCCTTTTCGGAGGCAACCGGGCTTACGCCTGCAATTGGAATAAGGCCCGGGACATGCTGGAGGAGCTCATGGGCTTAGACCCCTATCCCGGTTATGGCAATTTACTGGGGCACTTATATTTGCGGGGGCGCACCAACCAGGGCCGGCCGGAATACGAAAAGGCCTTTCGCTATTTCAGTATCGGCGCCGCCGGAGGCATGGCGGAGTCCCGGTATATGCTGGCGGATTTATTTCGGGACGGCCTGGGTGTACCCCAAAATTCCCTGATTTGCCTCAAGCTGATTCAGGACCTTTACGGCGAGCATTTGACGCTCCTGATCAGAAAGGAGTATGACAGCTGTTTTCCGGAGGTGGCTTTCCGCTTTGCCCGGATTCATCAGGAGGGCATCGGACTGGAAAGCAATCCCCGGGCCGCGCTCTTTTTTGCGCTGCAGGCAGAATATGCCTTAAAAAAACGGCGGGCCCTGAAAAGCCTGGGAGACGATGAGTCCCTGGCGGAGGCATTGAGGGCCATGATTGCCGTCCTTCAGCAGCAGATGCTTTTATCCTTTGAAAGCGAGCGGATCAGGGATCAGCTGCCGGCTCAGATTTTAAGCTTCACCCCCCTGGAGGAGGGAGATTATTTTGAACTCAAGGGCCGCAAAAACAAGAAAGCTCAGCTACTGATCCGGCTGACCCGCCACAGCCGGCGGGGGGAAAAACAGGCGCAGTCCATGCTGGTCACAGTGCCGGAGGGAGGCTTTTGCGCCCATGTGGACAGCCTTCGCTTCGAACTGGAGGCCCCCAGGATCCGCTTGTATCAGGCCCAGGGAGACAAGGAGGACTTCTCCTTCTGTTTTGATGCCATCGATGGAGAACGGTATTTATTGGGGGATAAGATCTGCGCCCGGATGGGGGGGAATTGGCACTTGTTAATGGATAAAAAGCAGGGAGACCACCTGGCATGAGAGAAAAAAGAAACAGGAATAGGAATAGGGGAAAAGTTCTGGGGGCTCTTTGCATGCTTTTATTGGCCCTGTTCCTGGTGGCCGGGATAGCTGCCGCTGTATCAGGCCGGGGCTTTACGCCCTTTGGCATTGGCCGAAGCCCTCAAAGCAAGGATGCGTCGGAGGCGAATTTGACCCTGCCCATTCTGGAGGTTTTTCCGGAGCCGGTTTCCGCGCAACAGACCCGTGAGCCCCTGACCACGGCGCCCCCTGTTTCCACGGGAGAAAGCACTCCGGCAGAAGCCGACACCGGGGAAAAGGGGGAGACCACGGCCCCCACGGAAGCCTCCACGGAGCCTCCCATCACCCCGGCTCCCACGGCGCCTCCCACGGAGCCCCTCACCACCACGGCCCCCACAGCACCCTCTACGGAAGCCCCCACGGAGGCTCCCACCACCCCGGCTCCCACGACGCCTCCCACGGAGGCTCCCACAGCACCCCCCACGGAAGCCCCTACTACCCCGGCACCCTCACACCAGCTGCCGGAATCTCTGGCAGCCCATCTGGACCGGGCCGGTATGAGTCCGGAAGCCTTAAAAGGTACACAGTTGGTGGTGGTGCAGTCTGTGGGCGCCCCTGACTGCCGGATCACCGCCTATCAGAAAACGGACCAGGGCTGGCAGGAGAAGGAAGGGCTGGTGGACATTCCGGGGAAAACCGGTAAAAAAGGGGTGATTCAGAACTCCGGCTGGTGGTCCTGGTATACGCCGGCCGGGTATTTTGCCCTGGGCCCCGCCTATGGCCGGGCAGAGCAGGAAAACACAAAACTGGAATACCATCAGATCCAGCAGGGCGATTATTGGGTGGAAGACCAAAAATCCAAGTATTACAACAAGTTTTATCAGGAAAGCTGGAACGATCGGGACTGGTACGGCGCGGAAGATTTGTATGCGCTGCTGCCGTATTACTATTACATGATCGTTATCCAATACAATACAGACCCCATCAATCGGGAGCTGGACTGCGCCATTTTCTTTCATGTGAAAGACCTTTCGGAGGGAGGCTCCGGTGGTTGCGTGACCGCACCGGAGTGGGTATTGGTGGAGCTTTTTGCCTGGCTCAGCCGCTGGGAGAATCCCCATATCCTGATTTATTGAAAAAGGAACCAGCCCCGGCCTGCCCTCTGTTCAAGGCGGAAGAAATGTGGTAAGATGGCCATGTTTTTCCGAAAGACACGGTACAGACAGGAGAAGGGCGTCCATGAAGGAAGGGGAGCGGATACAGGAAATACTGGCACGGCTGGATGCGCAATACGGTACAGACAGCCGGGTGTATCTGGAGCATGAGAACGCCTGGCAGCTGCTGATTGCCACCATTTTAAGCGCCCAGTGCACAGACCAGCGGGTCAATCAGGTGACCCGGCAGCTTTTCCGGGATTACAGCAGTTTGGAAGCCTTTGCCCAGGCGGACCAGAGGGCGCTGGAACAGGCCATTTTCCCCACAGGCTTTTACCATAATAAAGCCCGGAATATCATTGCCTGCGCCAAGCAGCTGCTGGAGCGTCACGGAGGCCAGGTGCCCCGGGATATAGAAAGCCTTACAGCCCTGCCCGGAGTAGGCCGTAAAACTGCCAATGTGATCCGGGGCAATATTTACAACATCCCCAGTATTGTGGTGGATACCCATGTGGGCCGCATTGCCCGGAAGCTGGGCCTTACCACCCAGCAGGATCCGGAAAAGGTGGAATACGAGCTGATGGAAAAAATCCCCGAGGATCACTGGATCTTGATCAACCTTGACCTGATTGCCCTGGGCCGCAGCCTTTGTACCGCCCGAAACCCCCGCTGCGGGGAATGTTTTCTGAAAGATCTCTGCCCCGGCCGCCGGCCGGAGGAAAAAGTATAAGGAATTACGGAGCAAGAAAAGACATGATGTTTGATTTTAACAACAAAAAGAATCGCAAGATCTTTATCTGGATTATTGTGGGAATCCTGATTGTGGCCATGGTTTTGCCCCTGGTCTATTCCCTGATTGCCGCAGCCTTCGGCGCAGCATGAATATTGTATTGCTGGAACCGGAGATTCCGGCCAATACAGGCAATATCGGCCGCAGCTGCGTGGCCACAGGCAGCGCGCTGCATCTGATTGCGCCCCTGGGTTTTTCCCTGGAGGAAAAGGAATTGAAGCGGGCGGGGCTGGACTACTGGCCCAAACTGGACTGGCGGCTGTATAATGATTTTGCTGCCTTTTTAGAGGCCAATCCCCGGGGCCGGAAGTATTATCTCAGTACCAAGGCGCCCCGGTCTTATACAGAAGCTTCCTTTGAACCGGAGGATTATCTGATCTTCGGCAAGGAAAGCGCCGGGATTCCCGAGGAGATTCTGGCGGAGCATCCCGCAGATTGTATCCGAATTCCCATGGTGAAGGGAAACCGTTCTCTGAACCTGGCCAATTCCGTGGCCATTGTGTTATATGAGGCCCTGCGCCAGCAGGATTTTCCGGGGCTTGAAAAAGGCGGTACCCTGCACCGCCTGAACTGGAAACAGATGGAAACCTAAAAAGGCTTGCATTTTCGTGAGCTCTTCGCTAAAATAGGCCAGTGTCCCCAAAAGGACCGGGAGGAAAGCATGAGTCAGGCAAAAGTCGATCAATATAAAGAGTTCAAAAAGAACCGCAAAGAGTTTCTGGAAAAGGAAAAGAAGAGCAAAAAAGTGCGTTTGACCCTTTGGAAGCTGGCGGGGCTTCTGGCAGCGCTGGCCCTGGTGGTGGCTCTGGGCGTCACGGTTTTTAATGTGGTGAAGGCCCGAATCGGGGCCCGGCCGGATTATGCGCGGGAGCAGCTGGTGCTGGATGATGTGGCAGGTATTTTTGTGACGGAAGCCGCCACCACAGAGGGAGGCACTGATACGGAACCAGAAAGCACGGAGGCTGATGTGGAAAGCACGGCGGCGGCTCCGGAAACTACCGTAGCGCCCTAGGGCAGAAAAATCCATCAGCTTTTTACAGGGCGGCCATAGGTCGCCCTCTGTATATTAAAGGAGAAGCATTATGGCAGAAAAGAAGAAATTAGTGGAAGCAATCACCTCCATGGAGGAGGATTTCGCCCAGTGGTATACCGACGTGGTGGTGAAGGCGGAGCTGGTGGCCTATTCCAAGGTGAAGGGCTGCACCATCTTAAAGCCCGCAGGCTATGCCATTTGGGAAAATATCATGCATGAGCTGGATGCCCGTTTTAAGGCCACCGGGGTGGAAAATGTGGCCATGCCCATGTTTATTCCCGAAAGCCTGCTCCAGAAGGAAAAGGATCATGTGGCGGGCTTTGCCCCCGAGGTGGCCTGGGTCACCCAGGGAGGCGGCGAGACTTTGCCGGAGCGCCTGTGTATCCGGCCCACCTCCGAGACCCTGTTCTGCGAATTATATAAGGATATTGTGGAATCCTACCGGGATCTGCCCAAATGCTACAACCAGTGGTGCTCTGTGGTGCGCTGGGAAAAGACCACCCGGCCCTTCCTCAGAACCACGGAATTTTGGTGGCAGGAGGGCCATACGGTCCACGCCACGGCCCAGGAAGCAGAGGAACGGACCATTCAGATGCTGAATGTGTACGCGGATTTCTGCGAAGAGGTGCTGGCCATTCCCGTAATCAAGGGAAGAAAAACGGATAAGGAAAAATTTGCCGGCGCGGAGCAGACCTATACCATCGAAGCCATGATGCACGACGGAAAGGCCCTCCAGTCCGGTACCAGCCATAACTTCGGGGACGGCTTTGCCAAAGCCTTTGGCATCCAGTTCTCAGATAAGGAAAACGCCCTGCGCTATGTGCATCAAACCTCCTGGGGCATGAGCACCCGAATCATCGGCGCCCTGATTATGGTGCACGGGGACGATTCCGGCCTGGTACTGCCTCCTCGTATTGCCCCCATCCAGGTGATGGTAATGCCCATCGCCCAGCATAAGGAAGGGGTGTTGGAGAAGGCCGGAGCCCTGAAGGATGAACTGGCGGCGGCCGGGATCCGTGTGAAGGTGGATGACTCCGATAAAAACCCCGGCTGGAAATACAGCGAGCAGGAAATGCGGGGCATCCCTCTTCGGGTGGAAATCGGCCCTAAGGATATTGAAGCCGGTCAGGCGGTGATCGTGCGCCGGGATAATCGGGAAAAGCAGATGGTGCCCTTAAACCAGCTGACGGAGGCCGTTTTGGCTGCCCTGGAAGCGGAACAGAAGGCCCTGTATGAAAAGGCCAAGGCCCATCTGGAAAGCCATATTTATGAAGCCCGGGATTATGAGGCCTTTAAAAAGACCATCGGCGAAAAGCCCGGCTTTGTGAAGGCGGACTGGTGCGGGGACCAGGCCTGCGAGCTGAAGATTAAAGAAGATACCACCGCCACCTCCCGCTGTATGCCCTTTGGAGCCAAGCTGCTGGGTGAGCAATGCGTCTGCTGTGGCCGGCCGGCTCAAAAGCTGGTGATTTGGGGGAAGGCTTACTAAAAAGGAGGAAAGGCTGTCCCTTGGGGGATGTTCACATTTTTTTCATAAAATATACGAAAAGATTTTACGAATAGCCAATAAAAATAACATTTCCCCCTTGTATGATTGGGACAGCAGAGAGTTTTTCATAATTAACGTTACCGAAAGGTGACACCCTCCTTCTTCATTATAATTCAAGGTGATAGGTTACTGGGACCTGTCACCTACTTTTTTTATGTCATTTCTTTACAGGAGGCCGGCCAGCAGGAAGGGCCACAGAGGCGGCAGAAGCTTTCGTAGGCCAGACAGCAGCGGAACCAGCAAAGACAGGTCTGCAAAAAGGGGCATCAGGGCCAGGGACAGCAGCGCCATAAGATAAATCAGGATTGTTTTCCAGCTTTGGCCCGGGGATAGAGCCAGCAGGGCCGACAGCAGAAGAAGGGCCAGCCAATAAACACTTAGTCTGCCCCATTGGTGGCAGCCGCTTAAAGCGCAGGCGGCGCCGCAGGCCAGCCAGAGGCCCAGGGCCCGGACGCCCAAAAGGGGCAGAAAAAGATTCCGAAGGGCCTGTTTCCGGCCGATCCGTTCTTTCATCATTCGATAGCTTTCTCCGGCCGGGGCAGCCAGGGCAAACCAGGAAGCCAAAAAGAGCAGCATGGATATGGCAAATAGAAAGAAGCGCCGACTGCGGGCGCCCTCTTCCGGGGCTGCGCCATCTGCCTCCGTTATTTCGAAATGGAAAAGCATGCCCTTATCCATCCGAGCCCAGTAATCCTCAAAAACCAGGGCGGGGTCCACCCCTTCCGCTTCCAGAAGGGAGGCGGCAATATAAGGGGTATAAACAGCCAACAGGGCGGAAACCGCCTCCTCCTTCCATAAATCGGGGAAAGCAGAATCCGGGGCGGAAATAAACTCCAGACAAGCCTGGTATTCTCCCCGGGCCAGGCGCAGGGAAAGATCCCCCGGAATCACGGTGCCGGCATCGATTTCCCCCCGGGCCACCGCTTCATAAAGGCTGTCCCGGTCCGGCATCTCCACCAGATCCGCCTCCCGAAGAAAGGCACCCATCCGGGCCGCCTCCGGATCCTGGTTATCCTCTATGGCAAAGCCGCCCCGGGGCATGCTGCTCTCCCGGCCCAAAGCATAAAACAGGGGCGGGACAGTGAGAATCAGCAGCAGAAAGAGCAGATACACAGGGGCGCGTAGGCTCTTTTTCAGGGCAAAAAACACGGATTTCATGATTCATTTCCTCCCTGGGGCATGTTTTTACAATGCAGGGCCGCCCCCAGGGCCAGGGCCCCGGTATACAGGGGCGCCGGTAAAAGCTGCCAAGGCCGGACCGCCCCCCCCAGCAGGGCCCGGAAGTACTCGCTCAAGGCGCCCAGGGGCAGATAATCCCCCAAAGCAGCTAGGGACTGGGGCAGCAGAGCCCGGGGCAGCAGCCCTCCCAGCAGAAAGAGATTCAGAATCAGCAATCCCAGAACCAGGCCGGGCCAGCCCCGGCGGGAAGCCAGGGCGATGGCTGTCAAGGCAATCAGGGCGGAAGAAAGAAGCAGTCCCGCCAGGGCCAGAATCAGAGACAAAAGCGTGAGCTTCAGGGGCAGCAGAAAAGACAGCCCCCCCAGGGCCAGCGCCAGCAGCGGGATGCGGAATAGAAAGGGAAAGAGTATCTTTCCCCTGGTATAATCCGTCACGCCCATGCCGAGGCTAAAAAGCCGGCCCAGCAGAGCCCGGCGATTGTCTTCTGTGTAAAGCTGGATAAAGAACAGGCCGCAAATCAGGAAGAAGAAGCTGAGCCAAATCAGGGCCCACCAGGCGGCGGTCCCCAGCCCCGTGCCGCTGTAGGCGGTCAGGGTGTCCAGGGTTCCCTTGTCATGAAGATTCACAGCCAGATCCAGAAGAAGACGGTTGCTTTCATTGACATAGCGCTGATAGGCCTCATCGGAAAGCCCTTGGGCCCGGGCCAGGGATTCTCCGGTAAAAAAGCCATGCTGGCCTGCGGCCAAAAGGCGCTCCCCGAAATCGGCCAGCACAGTCACCAGATCCCGGGCGGCGGCCACAGAGCGGGAGAGGACAATTTTGGCCTCTCCGCTATTGCCGTGGCGAATGGCATCGGTGTAGCCATCGGGCAGGTAGATGATGGCCTGAAATAAGCCGGATTCAAAGCCCTCTCGGGCCTTGTCGGCGCTGACCCGATCCATCTGAGCCAGGGAGGCGATATAATCCTGATTGCTTACCAGATTGATGGCAAAACGGCTTATCAGCCCCCCTTCTTCATCCACCACGGCCACCTGAATCGGCGGTTCATTCCCTGCCCCCCGGGAAAGGGAAAAGGCAATGAGTCCCAGCAGCAGGGCCAGCAGCACACTGAAGAAAAGCGCGGGAAGCAGCCCGCGCTTAAACAGCTCAGCATCTCGTTTCAGCAGAGCCTGTTTCATGAATCGGTCTTAGTAGCCGTAGCCCCGGGGAAGCCAGGAATCGGGGTTCAGCTCCTGAAGAGTTTTGGAGAAATCCTCCAACAGCTCATCCATTTCCTCTTCCTTAAGGGTCAGCAAATCCGTATATTTGTTAAGAGAGGGGAAGCTGTCGGATTCCTTGATGGTGAAGCTCAGCCACTTCAGGGACAGGCTGTTATTGTTGAAATCCACCAGCTTCTGGGGCTCGATGGTCCAGGTCTTTCCGTCCTTTTTCACCAGGGCGGTGAGGCTGGCCTCCTGGCCCATAACCTCCAGCTTGACCCGGAATTCTCCTTCCTTCTTGTCCCAGCTGATCTTGGCCTTGCCCAGGGTATTGCTGCCGGTCTTGGCCGTGATGGTGGCTTCATAGAGGGCATTGGTGTCGGTGCCTACCAAATAGGTAATGCTGCTCTTGCCGTATTCATCCTTGGTATAGAAGGTGATCTCCTGGGGATTCTTGGGATCGGGGCCCAGGGTGAAGCGGATGGTATTTTTATCACCGTCCTCCTTGGCATCCAACTGAAGCTGGACCAGGGTATCTCCTTTTAAGAAACCGCTGATGGTCAGGGAGATATCATCCTCCGCCTCCCAATCCTCGATCTGCTCCTTAAGATCATCCAGGCTGTCATAGAACTGCTCCTTCAGATCGAAGGAACCTCCCCCGTTCATCTGAACCACATTTTCCATCTGCTTGCCCCAGTCGCTGATCAGCTGGCTGACATCCTTGTCCTTGCGAAGGTATTCCACCATATCCTGGCCCACCTTCTTAAGGGCTTTGGCGTCCAGCTCCACGGAGATCTTGGTGGTGTTGTACTCCTTGCCGGCCAGGCTGACCTTTTCGGAACCCTTGCTCACCTTGCCGTGTTTTTCCAGGGCGGTAAAGAACTTGGCATAAAGCTGTTCCAGCACAGCCTTGCCTTCCTTCTCGATCTTCTCGTAGTCCGCTTTGTTGTAGCTCAAAAGATAATCATACAGCTCCTGGGGGATGGCATAGCGGCTGTCATTTTCCGGATTAAAAACGGAATTGGGCAGGTTCTTGGCCATGTTTTTCAGGTTGACTCCATAATTGGTCTTGGAGAACAGGGCCGTACTGGAAACCGCCAGATCCGAATCCGTGCCGATAAGCATCAGATCCATCAGGGACTTGTCATCAAGCTTGGCATCCAGGGAAATGGCGCTGCCGTCCTTCTTAAAGAAGGCGGTCAGGTCCACCTTGGCATCCAGCTTCTGGGGATAGCCAGACATCATCTCCATCAGTTCCTCGGCCTTGGACAGATCCAGCTTAAGGCTTACGCTGCCCCCCTGAAGGGTGGAATCCAGCACCTTGGCGGTGTCCGAAGCGGAAAGGCTGGAAACGGTTTTGGACAGACCCTTCTGCAGCTTTTTCACCGGTGAGCCCAGCAGATTGCCAAGCAGCACCACCAGCAGCACCACCAGCAGCACGGCTCCCAGGCCCAGGCCCAGCATCAGGGGCAGTTTGCTTTTCTTCTTGCCGGAGTCCGGATTGGGATTGACCTTCAAAAGGGCCTCCTCCGTTAAGGCTTCTCCGGTGACGGGATCGTAATTACTCATTGTTTTCCTCCTTTTTTGTCTGGGCATCCGGGCTCAGACTGCGATAATAATCGGCTATGTTTTCGGCAGCTTCGCCATAATCCAGCTGCCGGGAAAAAAAGTCGGTGATGGCAAAGAGCCGGGGGCTCTCGCCGCCTAAGAAAAGAATGTGATCCGCAAAATGCACGTATTCTGCGGGATCGTGGGCCGTATAAACCAGGGCCCGGCCCTGACTTTTAAGATACTGCATCAGCAGATTCAGTTCCTGCTGAAAATTCAAATCCAGCCCGGCGCAGGGCTCGTCAAAAAGCAGGTTCTGGGGATTTCCCAAAAGAGCACAGCTGATGCTTACCCGCTTCTGCTCCCCGCCGGACAGATCCGAGAGCCGTTTTTTTCGATGCTTATCCAGGGAAAAGGGCAGGGGTTCCGGCAAAGTAACCTTTTTCAGGCCGGCAAAGAACAGGAGATTGTCTTCCACGCTCATATCCTCGAACAGGCCGTTGCCCTGGGGAATCAGGGCCAGGTCGCCCTGACGCTGAATCTCTCCTTTCTGAGGTTTTAAAACATCCGCCAGCAGAGATAAGACCGTGGACTTCCCGCTGCCGTTGGGACCTGTGAGCACCAGACATTCCCCATCCCGGACTGTCAGGGACAAATCCCGGATGAACTGGTTTTTTCCGTAGGAAAAGTGGATGGCCTGAGCCGTCAGCATCTTCGGACTCCTTTTTGAAGATTTTTCAAGCAAATTATACACTTTTTTTCGAAAAAATCAATCATTTCCCCCACTTGGCCCCCGGGGGAGACTTACGCCTTGGCTTGCAGGGCTGAGCTGTCATGTGCTATAGTGTCCCTGTTATAAGGAGAAGCAAATATGAACAAAAAACATATTCTGGTAATCTGCGGCGGGCAAAGCGAGGAGCATGAGATCTCCCTGATCTCCGTGCAGACGATTCTGAAACATCTGGATCCTTCGAAATACAATGTGAAAATCCTGGGCATCACCAAGGAGGGGCGCTGGCTGCTGATCTCCGGGCCACAGGCCATAGAAGACGGAAGCTGGAAAGCCTCCTCACTCCAGGCCTTTTTGCTGCCGGATGGAGCGGAAAAGGCCCTGCTGATCTGCCATCCAGAGGGAAAAACGGAGAAATGGCCCGTGGATGTGGCCTTTCCGGTGCTCCACGGCCGCTTTGGAGAGGATGGAACCATCCAGGGGCTTTTTGAGCTGGCCCGGATCCCCTATGTGGGCTGCGGGGTGGCGGCCTCGGCGGTGAGCATGGATAAGATCTATACCAAGGTATTGGTACAGGCCGCCGGGGTGGATCAGGCCCCCTATGTGGCCCTGACCCCCGGAGAACTGGCCAGGCTGGAGGAGGCGGTGGCCAAAGTGGAAAAGAGCCTGAGCTATCCCCTTTTTGTGAAGCCTTCCGACGGGGGCTCCTCCCAGGGGGTTTCCATGGTTCCGGACCGGGCAGCCCTGCCGGCGGCCCTGGAACTGGCGGCCCGCTATGGAACCCGGGTGCTGGTGGAGGAGCAGATTTTCGGCCGGGAGCTGGAATGCGCCGTGCTTTCTTCCCCTGAAGGGGTAAAGGCCAGCGGCGTGGGAGAGATCCGGGCGGCGGCGGCCTTTTACGATTTTGAAGCCAAATATTCCAATCCGGATTCCGAAACCGATGTGCATCCCCAGCTGCCACCGGGGAAGGAAGAGGAGATAAGAGAGAAGGCCATCCGGATCTTCGGTGCCGTGGGGGGCTGGGGGCTTTCCCGGGTGGATTTCTTTTTGGAAAAGGATACGAACCGGGTGATTTTTAACGAGATAAACACCTTCCCCGGCTTTACCGCCATCAGCATGTATCCCATGCTTTGGCAAGCGGCGGGCCTGGATCTGCCCCGGCTGCTGGATGCTTTGATTGAAGAGGCCATGCGGCGCTAAGCGGCATAAAACTTAAAAGGAAATCAAAAGGCGACCTTCCCGGGTCGCCTTCAAATTATTTGCGCTTAAACAGCTTTTGGAAGAAAGTCTTTTTGGGTTCCGGCTCCGGGATCTTCCCCCCCCGGACGGATTTAAGCTCCGCAATATAGATGCCGCTGAGGGCCACCTTGCATTCCTTCTTCACGGGGATGATCTCAAAAACCTTCTGCTCGCAGATCAGGGACATGATCTGGGGACCGATCTTGGCCTTGACGATGGGCAGCTTGTTGCGCTTGGCATACCAGGGCAGCTGAGACAGGGCCGATTCGGGCAGGCCGGATTCTGCGGGCTTTAAACGCTTTTTGTC
>CACZSB010000052.1 GCA_902783765.1 uncultured Lachnospiraceae bacterium | reverse complement strand
GTTCAGGTTGGCTTCTCCCCGGAAGCCGTCGGTTCCGAAATATTTACCCATGTGATTGTCCTCGTTGTCAATGATTTAATGTGTTGCTGTTCTGCGTAGGGGCGGATTCCCCTGCCCTCTCCCGGACGCGGGAGAGGGTGCCGAACAAAGTGAGGCGGGTGAGGGCGACTTATACCCCACTCCATGTATTAAAACTATGCAAGGGAACAGAAAGAAAAATGAACTGCGAAAACTGCGCCTACTACATATATGACGAGGAAATAGAGGACTATATCTGCGATGCGGATATGGACGAGGACGATTATGCCGCCCTGCTGGAACGCCGCAGCAAAAGCTGTCCCTATTGGCAAAACGGAGACGAGTATGCGGTGGTGCGCCATCAGATGTAGGACATATCCCTCGGTTTTTACCCGTTATTATCCTCCAGATAATACCGGCGGGAAGCCCAAACGCAAAGGATCACCCAGATAAGGGTCACCGCCGCCATCATGGCAAGATTCCATGTTCCCGGAATGAACAGCGCCAGTATGATCATCACAAGGCCGGCTACCACGGAGGCCATGCCGCCAAAGCGCTGGCTCTTTTGCCAGACCCGGTCATTGGCCAGGCTCCATTTGGTTCTGAGCCCCAACATGGCGTTTCTCCGCAGCTTCGGCATAATATTTCCCAGAATCACCAGCAGGGCGCCCATCCCGATGCTCACAAATCTATACACATGATTCACGGAGTCCTGACGCACATTTTCCGGGTTGTATTGCAGCGCCTTCCACATGAAGTAAAACCAAAGCAGGGTGAGGAAAAGGAGGGTGCAGATCCCTGAAATCAGTAAAATCCTTTCATTGCTTCTTTCCCCCCTTTTCCTGGGGCCTTTCGCCATCAGCAGGAAAAAGGCCCCCATCCCCAGGTTCATCACAGGAAGAATCAGGTTTTCATACTTGCTCCCGATTCGATCCACTTCCCCGGCGGCGTTGTAATGCATGGGAATCCGGTCGGGAGATAAAATGATAAAAATACCGGTTCCCACAACGCAAAGCAGCAATACCGCATAAAGAATGGAATACAGCTTTTTCATGGCTTTTCACCTCGCAAATCTTTCAGCCACAGTAGCGCTTCATCCAGAACCGAAGCATTCAGCTCGTAAAAAATGAATTTGCCTTCCCGCTGGTCTCGGATCAGGTCCGCCTCTTTCAAAACCGCCAGATGCTTGGAAACCGCGGGAAGGCTCATATCAAAATGCTCTGCAATTTCCCCGGCGGATAAACGTCTCTGCTTTAACAGGTTCAGGATGGTTCTGCGGCTTGGATCCGACAAAGCCTTCATTGTTTTTTGAATCCCCACCCTATTGCTGCCTTTCATTTAACCTTTTGGTAAAATATACCATGCCCTGTGATGAAAGTCAAGAAAACTGAGCGCTTCCAAAGGAAACTGGTTATTTCAGTAGTAAAAGAAAGGAAAAGATTCTTCTTGACAAGACAGGCTCGCGTTTTTTTCATCTATTTCCTCATGGAAATAAAATCATTCTGCCACAAAGGGCTTTACATCCTTTACGGCCTCCCGGGGGGACAGGCGCACTTCCTGATTATCCAGATCGATCAGCACATATTTGTCGTGGCCCATGCCCAGCTCCTTCATGTAGCTGAGCTGGCGGAAGCCGTGGCGGCTTTCCATCCGTTCCCACAGATCATGGTGCTGTTCCTCGGTCATGGCGTGAATCAAATCCACACACGCCTGATCTATGGCCAGAATATCCAGGGAGCCTAAAATGCCTACATTGGGGGTCACCACCGGGGCGGCTCCCAGCCCTTCGCAGTCGCAGGAAACGGACATGTTCCGCATTACATTTACATAGCAGACATTTTTGCCGAAAAAGTCGATGACGGATTTGGTGGATTCGGAAATCCGCTCCATCAATTCCTCTTCCCGGATGGACCACTGGTCCTCTCCGGGATGGGTGTGGATGGCGGCCTTGCCGATGCGGCCGTCGGCACAGCCGATGCCGATATTTTTGTTGGATCCCCCGAAGCCTCCCTGCACATGGCCCTTAAAATGGGTCAGGGTCACCAGGGAATCGTACTGGGTCAGGGAGGCGCCCACAGTCATTTCCTTAAACCATTTGCCTCCCTTCACCGGGAGGGTGGTAACCCCGTGCTCGTCCATAATATCCACCGGCGCGAAGGTCCAGCCATTGACCTTGAGAGTTTCTCGATGATCCTCTGTGGTATAGCGGTCCCCTGCATAATAGGTGTTGGTTTCCACAATGGTGGCCCCGGGAATGTTTTTTTCCAGCAGGGCCCTAATCCAGGCGGCGGGAATGATATTGGGGCCGTTCTTTTCCCCGGTGTGGAGTTTGACAGCCACCCTGCCGCCGATGTGGTCACTTACTTTTTCATATACTTTCCGCAGGCCCTCCGGGGACAGGTCCCGGGTAAAGTATACAATGGACTCATTGCCCTTTCGTTCTTCATAAGGCACATACACATTTCCATTGGTCCCGGGTAGGATTCGTTCCATAATCTGCCTCCTTGTTTTAATGGGCTTCCAGCCAGTTTTTCCCTTGATGGACCTCGGTGATCAGGGGGACGCTGTAGTTTACGCAGCCCTCCATTTCCTCCCGGAGAATGCGGCCGGCCAATTCCGCCTCCGCCTCCGGGGCCTCGATAATCAGTTCGTCGTGCACTGTCAAAATCAGTCGGCTTTGTAAGCCTTCCTTCCGCAGACGGTTCCAGACCCGCACCATGGCCAGCTTGATCACATCCGCCGCCGTGCCCTGGATGGGGGTATTCCGGGCCATGCGCTCTCCGGCGCTGCGGACCTGGAAATTGCTGCTTTTTAATTCCGGCAGCGACCGGCGAGATCCGCACGCTGTACGGCAGGCGCCGCAGCGTACCGGAGATCCGCGCGTCGCAG
>CACZSB010000051.1 GCA_902783765.1 uncultured Lachnospiraceae bacterium | reverse complement strand
TTGGTGTGGGTAACTCCGCACCATTTTTATTATCGGAGGCAAAAATGAAACTATATAGCATCACAGACGGTTATATCGATTATATGCGCCGGGAGCACCCTCATGTGTATTCCAAATCATGAGCCGAGCCAGGTTAAGCCATTATCAGAAGTGTAACGGGTATGATGCACCAGTCCTAAGGCACTGCCTTGATTATGCTGCCATAGAGATTATGTGCAGGGAATGGGAACGGTTTATATCAAAATAGCCGCCCATGCTGCGGATGTTTAATTTCGTAGATATCGGTGAGCGGGCCAGCAGCGGAATCCCCAATATCTTCCGTGTATGGAAAGAACAGAAGTGGAGCGCGCCAGTCATAACGGAGGAATTCGAACCGGACAGGATTATCGTCACCTTGCCGTTATCGGCAGAACAAAGTGACGATAAAAAAGTGACGATAAAAGGGTGTCGATAACTATGGAGCGACATAAAAACTCTATTATAGAATATCTCACGGATCATCCGGATGGCGCTGTTTCCGATTTTACAGACCTGTTGGGGGTAAAAAACACAAGGGTAAAACAGGTGCTGTATTCCTTGATTCATGACGGAATCATCGAGGCTACCGGAGGAAACAGAAACCGCAGATACCGCCTCAAACCATAACACCCAAAAACCGGCCGCTGGGGCCGGTTTTTCTTCTAAAACAAATCCTAAATCAAAAGCACTATCGACGCTGTCATGTCGCCAGAGTGAAGCCTTACCCCACCCTGACGGCCTTGCAAATCAGGAAATAGCGGCCGTCATCCACATGGTAGGCGCAGGTATAAAGGCAGACCAGTTTATCCCCGTATTGGACATCCACATCCGTTCGATAGGCGGAACGTTCTCGGAAGCTTTCCACCTTTTCCATAAATTGCTCCTCATCCTGGAAGGTGAGGAATAATTCCTCCCGGGTGGTGGTGCGCACCGCCGCCACAACATAAAAATCGTAGACCGCATCGGGCGTGTAAAAACGGAAAACCGGATTGGCCTGATAATACTCATAGCTGTCATAATCATCCAGGCGGCCGAACATGGAATCATTCTTCATATGGTGGCCGTAGATGTAACTGATATCATCTTCCAGGAACTTATTGCGATAATCCACAAACAGGGTGCCCGCAAAGTTGTAGCTTCCGTCCAGCAGCCGGTGCAGATAGTAGGAGTTGTTGGTTCCCTGGACCACCGGCAGACTGACCCAGCCGTCATGCTGGCCGTAGAGCCAGCCCAGCACATCACTGTTGCGGTTTTTCAGCGCCTCAAAATCCACGGAAAGCAGGGGCAGCCCCTCGTAGGGTGCCGCATAGCTGGGGGCCGCAGGCTCATTCGCCTCTCCAGATTCTCCGGTGGCGGCGGGGTCCGTAGCCTGGGCAGGATCATTGCCGGATTGAGTCCCCGGATTTCCCTGACTGCCTCCTGGATTGGCGGCCCCGGAAGCCTGGGGCTTCGTGGCGGCCGGAGTGGCCTGAACCACGGAAATGACCTCCGACTGGAGATTGGAATAGCTATCTGCCGCCTTTTTATAGATTATTAACTGACTTATTATTTTATAGGCACTGAAGCACATGACGCCTATCAGCAAAAATAAAATAATGCTGTAGACCCGGCCCAGCTTCCGTTTCTTTTTTTTCCTTTCCGTCAGACGCCGACCGCCATTTTCCGGCAGATTATCCGTCATCCCGTTTCTTTCTTCCATAAGCACTCCTTCTTCGGGCGGCCCAAGAACCGCCATTATCAGAATACCACATCTGCCGGCTCATTTCCAGTTTTTAAAGGGGCACAGACCACAAAGCAGCGGTGGACCGAAGAATAAAGGTATATTTCCTTCACCGGCCGGTTCCGGGCGGCCTGAAGAGCCCGGGCATAATAATCCAACTGCCGCTGATAACGGGGCACCAGGGCCCGGGGATCCTTTACCCGGTCGGTTTTGTAATCCACCAGCACCAGACCATCCGGCTCCTCAAAATACATATCGATGATACCCTGAACCAGCAATAGCTCCTCTCCGGCTTCCTCCGGATAGAGCTCTTTTTCCTCAAGTCCCAGCAAGAAGGGCTGCTCCCGCCAAAGCTGTCCCTGTTCTGCTGCCCGGAGGGCCCGTTCCCCTATGGGATGGCTGTAAAAAGAAAGCACCGCTTCCGAAGGCAGGCTGTCCGCCTCCGCCTGACTGAAAATCCCTTGCTGACGGGCCGAGCTCAGATACGCCCGGATTTTCTCCCCATCCCGGGCGGCGGTCAGGGGCAGATGCTCCATCAATTTATGGAAGGCGGTACCCCGGGCGGCCGCATCCAGTTCCGGGACTCCGGCCTGCTCTTCTGATTCCCGCAGCACATACCCCGTCTTCCGAATCTGCTCTTGTTTTTCGGAAGCTGTGTCCTCCGCAAGTTCCGATACGGAATAGGCCAAACGCCCCGGGCTTTTATGGGGATAAACATAATTCAATTGCGCGCTGAAGGCTCTCCGGGCGGCTTCATCTTCCTGATGTGCCGCCTGATTCAGCTGTCTGTCCCGTTTCTCCGGCGCCGCTTCGGGCTGGGGCAGATCCGACTCCCTTATAAACGCCCATTCCATGTCCAGCTCATAGCCTTTGGCATAAGCCTGAAGGAACCAGTCCAGCATGGAAGCAGCGGAATCGGGGCTTTTTTCCCGGTAATTCGCGCAAAGCTCCTCTGGGGTCTTTTTTACGGCCCCCACCACATATAAATGCTCCATGGCCCGGGTCATGCCCACGTAAAGAAGCCGCAAACGCTCCGCCCGGGCCTCCCGCTGAAGCTTTTCCCGAACACTTTGGAACCATAAATTATCGTAGGATAAAAAGTTTTCCCGGTCCCGGGTCCTTAGGGCAATGCCTTCCCTGTCATGAATCAACATCAATCCCTGTAATTCCCGTTCGTTAAAGCCCCTTTCCAGGGCCGCCAGAAAGACCACGGGATATTCCAGGCCTTTACTGGAATGAAAGGTGCCCACCCGGACCACATCACTGCCGTCGGACAGGAGGGGGGCTTCGCTGATATCCAGAGATAATTTCCGCTGCCGTTCCACATAGCGAAGAAATTGATACAGACCCCGATAGGTGCTTTCTTCATAGGAACGGGCCATTTCCTTCAGCTGTTCCAGATTGGCCAGCCGCACCGGCCCCGAGGGCATGGCCGCCAGGTAATATTCATAGCCGCTTTCTTCTAAAATGCTTTCCATAAGCTCCGGTACGGAGAGCAATTGGGCCAGCTGCCGCCAGCCATGGACCTTTTCAAAAAAGGCCCGGATTCGGGGATAAAGAGGGTGCGATTCGGCCCCCAGGAGGCGGTCATAATAATCCCCCTTTTTGCTTTCCTCTGCTACGGCAAATTCGGCCAGTTCCTTCTGACTAAAGCCCCCTAAGGGAGATAAAAGCACCACCCCCAGCGGGATATCCTGGCGGGGATTATCCAAAATCTTCAGCAGGGCCAGCATCGTTTGCACCTCTCGGGTGTCATAGAAGCCTTTTTTATCCTGGGCCACCGCAGGGATGCCAAAGCTCCGAAGAACCCGGGCCAAGCGGCTGCCGCTTTCGGCGCTTTGCGTCAGAATCACCATATCCCGGTAATTCATTGGTCGCAGGGCCTGGGGGTCCTGACTTGCCCCGTCCCGGATGGGGCTTCCTTTCTCCATGAGTTCTTTGATTTTTCCGGCAATCATCCGGCCCTGGAGGGCTATGGCCTCCTCCGCAGGCTGCTCTGTCTGGAGGAGCATCATGCGGGGGATCGTATCTTCTCCCGGGTAGGAGGCCCCTGCCCGAAGCAGGGCACGGCGGGCATAATCCGTCCCGCCGAAATCCCGGCTCATCATAAGGGAAAAGAGCTGATTGGCACAGCGGAGCACCCGTTCCCGGGAACGGTAGTTTTCCAAAAAATCTATGCGCTGATGCGTTCCCTGGGGCAGGGGGGTGAAGGTATCATATTTACCGGCAAAAATCTCCGGATCTGCCCGGCGGAAACGGTAAATGCTCTGCTTGATATCCCCCACCATCAGGAGATTGGGCCGTCTATGCATCTCCCCGGAAAGGGCCAGCATGATATATTCCTGTACCTGGTTGATGTCCTGATACTCGTCAATAATGATCTCATCGATCTCCCCGGCAAGGGAGGCCGCCAGCTCCGTGGGCCGTAGCCGGCCCGCCTCATCCCGGGTAAGAAGCAATTCCCGGGCATAATGCTCCATGTCTGAAAAGCTGGCCAGGGAGCGTTTTATGCAGCTTTCCCGCAGCTTTTCTCCAAAGCGCCGGGTCAGCGCCGCCAGCATTCTGGCGGGCTCCTCTGTGAGC
>CACZSB010000050.1 GCA_902783765.1 uncultured Lachnospiraceae bacterium | reverse complement strand
TTCGGCCGAGACCGCCCCACTAAAAAGCAACCCTGCCAGCAGAGCCATGATCCCTATGCCAATGATCAGATGCCGCTTCATCGCACCTCTTCGTCCAGGTAATAGGGAATGGTGCAATTCTTTTTTACCATCCGGGAATCGTACTTTTTTCTGTAGGCTTCCACATCCACATCAATCATAGTGGGAATGCCGGAAGAATACTGAAAATCCTTATCGTCTGCCTTTTCCTTTGTGATTTGGATGGCGCGGGCATAATCCGATGCGACAGGTTCAGCCTCTCCCGCCTCCTGCATGGTACACAAATATAGGCCGATAGCATCCCTGGCCATAAGAATTGCCTCGGGATAGCTTTTCCCCTCCGTGTAAATATCCAAATCGGGTACAAATACAAGATAATCCTTCTCATGTTCCGCAATCATAGCCGGATAAACAATGCTCATTTTGTCTCTCCTCACTCCGTGCAGAAGAAGGTTACATTCCCCTCCAGGAGCAGCTTGTCATTTTGGTAGACCGCCGTGTGGATAAAGGCCAGGCGGCGGCCCCTTTTGACGGGCTTCGCCCGGGCCACCATGGGCTCTCCCGCTTTGCCTCCGCGTAGAAAGCGGAAGGAAGCATCGGTGGACACATAGGCCCGTCCGTCTGCCCGGGCCATGAGACCGGCGGTGACCTCCGCCAGGGTCATGAGCATGCTGCCATGCACCGTGCCCATGTGATTGAGCGCATCGGGGCCGCTCTCCCCCTGGCAAACAGCCTCATTTTCATCCACGGACAGAGCCCGGATATGATTATGAAGCATAAAGGCATTCTTGGTATTGGCTCTTTCCAGCTGGGCAGCAAAATCTATCATGACTGTACTCCTTTTTCGCAAATCATTTAATTATTATATCATTCCCTCAAATCCCTGCCAAGCGCTTGTTCCCCGCCCCTTTCCTTTGCTATAATATCTTGGCGAGGAGCGCTCTTTTTTTATGGCAAAGCTTGATTTAACCAATGAAAACATCCCCCCTGTAAAAGCAATTATGTGGCTGGCCTGGCCCGTTTTGTTGGAACAGATTCTTTCCACGCTGGTGAGTTTTGCAGACACGGCCATGGTGGGGCAGCTGGGCATTCAGGCCACGGCCTCCGTCTCCATCAGCAATTCCTTTGTCTTTTTGCTAAACAGCGTGATTCTGGCCCTGGGCACGGGGCTCACGACCTATGTGGCCCGAACGATCGGCGCCCAGGACTATGAGGGTGCCCGGGCCTATATCCGCCACGCCTTTATCCTGCTGGGCGGGGTGGGACTGCCCATCGTCTCTGCCACCTGCCTTTTGCACCGGCAGATCCCCCGCTGGATGGGGGCCGAGCCGGAGATTCTGGATACCGCCGCCACTTATCTGCTGATCACCTCCGCTTTTCGGATCTTTATCATGGCCATGATGGTGCTGGGCTCCGTATTTCGGGGCCGGGGGGATACCAAAACCCCTTTGCGGGTGGGTTTTTTGGTCAATGTTATCAATATCATAGGAAACTATCTACTGATCAATCCCACCCACACGGTGATTCTCTTTAATCGCAGCTTTACCGTGCCCGGGGCCGGATGGGGCGTCACCGGAGCCGCCCTCAGCACGGGCTTTAGCTGGTTTGTGGGAGGCAGCATTCTGGCCTTTTTGCTCTTCACAAAGAAAGACCCCTCCCGCATCAGCCTGCAGGATTCCTTCAAAGCGGATCCTGCCCTGATCCGTCGGGTGGTCAAGCTCTCCCTGCCTGCCATGCTGGAGCGGGCCTCCATGTCCGCCAGCGGCATTGTGGTGACCCGTTCCATTGCGGTGCTGGGCACCGTTGCCCTGGGGGCCAATACCGTATCCCTTACAGCGGAATCCTTCTCCTACATGCCCGCCTTTGCCTTCCAAATGGCCATCACCACCCTGGTGGGGCAATCTCTGGGAGCCGCTAAACCGGATCTGGCGGAGCGCTATGTGAAATATACCAGCCATATCGGGATTTTTACCATGACCCTGGCCGGTCTGGGGCTTTACATTTTTGCGGAGCCCCTGTGCCGGATCATAACCCCGGATGCGGAGGCGGTGGCCCTGGCCAGCCGCTGTCTGCGGATCGTGTCCTTTATTCAGCCGGTTCAGGCCCTGACCTGGATTTTAGGAGGCGCGCTCAGAGGGGCCGGAGATACCCGATTCCCCTTTTATATCACCACCTTCGGCAATTGGTGTATCCGGGCCGCCGGGGTTTATGTGGCCATCCGCCTGCTGAAAATGTCTCTGCCCGCCGCCATTGTGATCTCCAATATCGACAATGTGGTACGCTGCTGCCTGATGGGTCTGCGGGTCCGCCAGGGCAAGTGGAAAAATGCGCTGTCCTGAAGCTTCAGCCTGACAGAAGCTGCTTTGCTTATAAAAATGGGGCGGCCCTACG
>CACZSB010000049.1 GCA_902783765.1 uncultured Lachnospiraceae bacterium | reverse complement strand
CTCCGGCACCCAGAAATGGGTGGTGTCCCCATCCACAAAGGTCTTTACTGTCACCTTGGTCTTAAGGGTGGAGGAGGAAAGGTCCAGGCTCAGGGCTGCCGCATAATCCTGAAATTCAGACTGTGAGGCCGAGCTGCTTTCTCCTGGGGCCGTGCTTTCCATCTCCCGGGGGCTGCTCTCCTTTGAGGAAGCTTCCGGGCCCTTCCCGGGCTGACAGGCACATAGACCTGTCAGCAGCAGGAAAAGAAGCAGGGCAAGCAGGGATCGTTGCTTCATATTATCCCTTTATCTTGCCTGGTACTGGCACTCCTCCACGGCCTCCTTGAAGGCATCCGCAATAACCGCTTCGATATCGGAAGAGGTGTCGGGCATGCATTTCGTCAGGATGGCACCCACCTGGGAACGGGCCTCGGAGGAGCCGTTGAAGGCAGGGGAGGTGTAATAATAGTCCTTCTGCTCCAGACAAATCTTGGCAGACAGAGCGGAAATGTATTTGCCCCCGTCGGCGCTGGCCAGGAACTTGGCATATTCCTCATTCTCCGCCACGGATTTCAGCACAGGCACATAGCCGGAGGCCATGGAGAATTCGGCCTGGAAATCCACGCTGGTGGTGAGATACTTCACAAAAAGCCAGGAGGCCAGCACTTCCTGCTCGTTGTCCTTCTTGAAGATGCAGACGCTGGGACCCTGGGAGATCACCTTGGGATTGGCGGGATCCACCTGAGGGATGGTGGCAATACCCACCTCGAAGGGATACTGGCCGTCGGCAGCCGGATCGGGCCGCTGATAGGTGGCACCGGCGGAGGAGCCGATGGACATATAGCTCTTCTGTTCCTTGAAGATGTTGGAGGTGTAGCCTCCCAGCAGGCCCTGGGTGGTCAGAAGGCCATCCTGATACCAGTCATGGAGCATCTTCACGAAATTCCGGTTGGTTTCGTTATCAAAGAGGAAGTGATCGCCCACGGCGCTGGTATAAGGGGAGTCGTACTGTTCGCAAAGGGTGATGAACCAGTTGGCCTCGGAGTCATAGCCCAGGGGCACGCATTCCGGATTGGAATCGATCTCCAGGATCTTCTTGGCAACGGCTTCCAGCTCTTCCCAGGTGGTGGGAACGCTTAAGTTGTTGGCCTCAAAGAAGGTCTTGTTGTAGTAAAGCACTTCCGTGGACTTGGAGAAGGGCAGGGTGTACATTAAGCCGTCACCGAACTGCTGGCCTTCCTTGTAATAGCCCTCAATGAAGTCCGCCTTCTGCTCCGCGGTCAGGCCCAGGATCTCGGTGGTGCCGTCCGCCCGCTGTACGGTGGAGGTGGAGTTAATGAACTCATCCAGGGTCTGCACGGCCCCGGCCAGGTTGTACATGGCCACATGGTCGGGATAGCAGTAGGCGATGTTGGGCTGGTTCCCCACGGGGATCTCCGTGCCGATCTGATTTCGGACATCGTCATAGCTGCCGATGGTGGTGGTTTCCACGGTAATATTGGGGTAGATCTTATTGAACTCCTCAATATAGGTGTCCAGCACAGCTTTCAGGTTGGAACCCATGGTGTGGTAGAAACGGATGGTCACCTTGCTGCCGTCATAGGTGGCGGTGGTTCCCTTGGGATCCGCCGGCTGAGTGGCGGCAGTGGATCCACTCTGAGGCGTGGAGGCTGCAGGGGTTGCGTCGTTGTTGCCAGAGCTGCAGGCCGCCAGGCTTAATACCATGACCACGGCCAGAAACAATGCAAGCAGTTTCTTCATTCTTTTGTTCTCCCTTGTTTTTTATCTTAGTGTGTCATCCCGAGCAAAGCGGTGGAATCCCCTTGCCTCCACCCTGACGAGGGGGGGTGAAAACCGCCGAAGCGCTGCCAGTGGCAGAGGAAGCGAGGCTGTTTTCTTGACATCGTCCTGCAAACCGACCATCAAGGAAAGGTTTGCAGCAGACGATGGAGGGAGGTGGCAGCGAAGCTGCCGGATGAGGGCGACTTGCCCCCGCCTTATGAGATTCTTCGGCCTACGTCCTCAGAATGACACAACTCTTTAACCTTTAATACCGCTGCGGCTGACCCCCTTCATGATATACTTCCGCAGGAAGATATATACCAGGAAGAGAGGGAAGGATACCAACGCCACGGCAGCCATCTGCACGGGATAATTGGTCTGATCTCCCGCCGCATCTTTAAAGGCATTCCGCAAACCGTTGGTCACCATCTGATGGGCCGCATCATTGGCCACCAGCCGGGGCCAGATATAGGAATTCCAGGCCCCCATCATCTTTAAAATGGTAATGGAGATGAGGGTGGGCAGGGACAGGGGGATCATCACCGTCCAGAGATACTTAAAGTCCGAGGTGCCGTCCACCTTGGCCGCCAGATACAGCTCATTGGGGATCTGCAGAAAGTTCTGGCGAAGCAGGTAAATATAACACACGCTGACCAAAAAGGGCACAATCAGCACCGTATAGGTGTTGAGCCAGCCAAAGTCGTTCACCGTCCGGTAATTGGTAATGGTAAATAATTCTCCGGGGATCATCATGGTGGCCAAAAGGGCGCCAAACATGACATTTTTCCCCTTAAACTCCAAGCGGGCAAAGGCAAAAGCCGAAAGCACGGTAATCACCAGGGACAAAAGGGTGGAGACCACCCCCACCAGCAGGGTATTCAAAAACAGCTGTCCCAGCCGGGCCGTGGTAAAGGCTTCGGCATAGTTGCTCCAAATAACGGTTTTAGGCCAGAAGGTGGGCACGCTCAGCCGGTACTCCGCCAGGGTTTTTAAGGAGGAATTGATCATCCAGTAAAAGGGGAACAGCACAATCAAAGCCATAACCATCAGGAAAAGATAAGTCATTCCCTTGGCCAATACACTTCCCGCACGGCTCCGGGCCGTCACGCTGCGCATATCCTGTTCTTTCATCGTAACGCTTGCCATGACCGCCTCCTTAATAATGGACCCGCTTCTTGCTGACCCACAGGTTAATGAGGGTCACCACAAGAATGATGCCAAAGAGAATCAGGGCCGCGGCACTGGCCCGGCCATAATCACTGCGAGGCAGGGTATCGTAAATATAGCCCACCATGGTATTGAGCCGCCCCTTGTCGCTGACAGGGCCCATGGTTTCACCGAAAACGCCCACGATGCTGGTATATTCCTTAAAGCCTCCGATAAAGCCGGTGATCACCACATAGGCGATCATGGGGGATAAAAGGGGCACGGTGATCCGCCACAGAATCCGGCTCCGGGAGCTGCCGTCCACCTTGGCCGCATCGTAATACTGCTTGTTGATGCTCTGCATGCCCCCCAAAAGGATCAGGATCTTAAAGGGCAGGGCATTCCAAATGATATAAATGATCATCACCGTCATATTGGCCCAGTAGGTGGAGCCGGCGTTGATCCAGTTGATGGGTTCGCCCCCGAAGAACATGATCACATTGTTGATGATGCCGGCGGTCTGGACCACCCGAACCGTGCGCACCATATTGAACATGGCGGCAAAAACCATGCCGATGGCGATGGAATTGGTCACATAGGGCAGAAAAAACACGGTGGTCAGGGCCTTCTTTAAGGGGCCGATGGAATTTAAGGCTGCGGAAATCAAGAGGGCCAGCAGGGTAGAGGCCGGCACGGTGATCACGCAGAGCAAAGCCGTATTTTTCAGGCAGGTGAGGAAGTTTCTGTATTCAACGGCCCGTTTGAAATTCTCAATACCGATGGTAAAGGTCTGGCCTCCCACCGCCGCCATGGCGTTGTAATCGTTCTGGAAAGCCATGATCACCGTATTGATGATGGGCCACACGGTAAAGACCAGCAGCAGCACGATGGCCGGTGCCAGATAAATCCAGGCCTTCCATTGTTGTTTGCTGTCAACCATACTTACACCTCAACGGGAATTCTTTCTTCTGTCTCTGCATGGAACAGGAGCACTTTATGGGGCTTCAGGCTGTAACGGATCTCCTGAGCCGTGGTATCCACGCCGCTTTCCGCGCTGATAATGGAACGGATCACGGGATTAAGGGAGGCTTCGTGGGTGGCAACCACGCTCACATCCCGGCCCATGACCTCCACCCCGGAAAGCTGGCAGTGCAGGGGGCCTCTCTCGTCCAAAACAAAGCCCTCGGGACGGATGCCCACAGTCACAGGCTGATCCGCCACCCCTTTCACCGGCAGGATGGCCTCCTCTCCGATAAAGAGCATGCCGCCCCGGACCTCGCCCTTTAGCACATTGATGGGAGGGGTGCCCAGGAACTTGGCCACAAATAAATTGGCAGGGTCGTCATAGACCCGCTGGGGCTGACCGATCTGCTGCACGATGCCCAGCTTCATGACCACAATCATATCGGAGATGCTCATGGCCTCCTCCTGGTCGTGGGTCACAAATACGGTGGTGATGCCGGTCTCCTTCTGGATCCGGCGGATCTCCTCCCGGGTCTGAAGCCGAAGCCTGGCGTCCAAATTGGACAGGGGCTCGTCCAAAAGCAGCACCCGGGGCATTTTCACCAGGGCCCGGGCAATGGCCACCCGCTGCTGTTGGCCCCCGGAAAGCTCCGAGGGCTTCCGGTCCAAAAGATTATCGATCTGCACCAGCTTGGCCACCTCCAGGGTGCGCTTTAACATTTCCTCTTTGGAAAGCTTGTCATCCCCTTTCAGATTCTGCAGGGGGTACAGGATATTCTGCCGCACGGTCATATGGGGATATAAGGCATAATTCTGAAATACCAGGCCCACCCCCCTATGCTCCGGAGGCAGATTGGTCACATCCTCCTCCCCGAAGAAGATCTTGCCCCCGCTGGGTTTTTGCAGACCGCAGATCATATACAGGGTGGTGCTTTTGCCGCAGCCGGAGGGCCCCAGCAAACCCACTAATTTTCCGTCCGGTATTTCAAAGCTGAAATTATTGACCGCCACCACATCTTCTTCCCCCTTATTGCGGTTGGGGAAGACCTTGGTGATATTTTCCAGGACAAGCTTCATATCTTTTTCCTCTTTCTCTGCAGGAATATCTTAACTCACCATTCCCGGTGAGCATTTTGTTCTGCCGCAGCCTGTTTTTGGGCCTCCAGACGGGCCGCCGGGGAATCATAAATCATTTGGGTGGCATAATCCACCACCACGGTCCCCGCCAGCTTGTCGTGAAGCAGCGCCCCCCTTCGGCTGGTGATAAACACAATCAGCTGGGCCAGGAAAAGCAGCATAAGCAAAGCTGTGCCAAAAAGGCCGATCTGATTGAAAAACAGCATGGTGAGCACATAGGCGGGCACCATGGTCTCCACCGCATATTTACCCAAAAGGGTCCGGGCAAAAAGCTGAATGGGACTGATTTTTACGGAGTTTTCCGTCACCAGGGCCAGACCAAAAATCTTTTTGCCCAGGGTCCTTCCGTGGCCCAGGCCCAGGGGCAGGGCAAATTCCAGGATCATATAGGCCCCTAAAATGGAGAGGCTTACCAGCAGCAGCATCAGGTTCACCACCCGCTGGTACAGGGCCATGGCCTGGGTATCGGCGGTGAGGGCCTGATAGGCCGCATCGTAGCGCTGCTTCTCTTCTGCCGAAAAGCCCTTATAATCCGCTTCCGTAATGCTGAAGCTGATGCCGTATTCCTGCTCATAGCGCTGAAAAGCTTCATCCATCCGCCGGGAAATGGCATTGTAATCCATCACCATAGATAACAACGTTCCCAGGCCCACCGCCAGGGTGACCAGCAGAATTCCGTCGAAAAAGAAGGCTGAGATTCGTTTCCAGCTATTGGCTTTTTGCAGACCGGTTTCCATAAAAAAGATATCCTCATGGGCCAGCCCCCGCCCCTGGAGGGAAGGAACCAGCTTCGTATAATAATATAGCACTAATGCCTGCGCCCCGCAAGAAAAAACAGGGCCCGAAGGCAATTTCTGAAAAAAGATTCGAAAGGCCTTGCAATGGCGGGGCTGCTCTGCTACGCTATAGGGGTCCTGCGGGATCTCTTGAATCATTATTTTCCCATTACAACAAGTAAATAGCAGAGCCGGATCCGGCGCTTTTCTTTGCTGTGCCCGGACCGGCCGATCCATGCAAAGGAGAAAACCATGAAGAAAATCACAGGAATTGTTTCCTTCATGCTGGCTGTCTTTATGGGGGTGGGGCTTTTAAGCCCTTTAACCGCCCGGGCTGCCCAGACCACCATGAAGCATGAGCCCTGGACGGCGCTGCCCACCGCCACCAGCTTTGGCACCCTGCAATTTAGTAAAAAGCCGGTGGCCAAAGACCATTTCATACTTAGCAGCATCAACACCTATACCACCGGCCAGTGGGAAAGCGAAGGCATCAAAGGCTGGAAAATGGGTGTAGACGGGGAAGCCGGCTGGAACCAGCTGCGCTCCATGGGGGGCAACGGCTACTATGCGGCAAAAATCGTAAACGGCACCCTGGAACCGGGCGGAGAAGGCAGCACGGTGGACGGCGCCCACAACTACTATTACCTGGAGGACAGCATGCTGGACTGGAAGGTGGCGTACAGCGCCGGGACCATTATCACCAGCAACGGGACGGTGACAACCATCCCCGCCGGCACGGTGCTGCTGAACTGCGTCCACGAGGACATCAACGCAGATTTCCAGTACCAGCCCGGATATGTGAGCGTCGTGGGCACCACAAAGGACGTGTATTGCTATATCGTGGGGGTTCATGAAATCAGCGAATACGCCGGCTATGTGCTCATGGCCATCCTGTCCCCCACGGATCACGCCCAGTGCGGTGTAGGGGAATTTAAGATCCCCTATGAACTGGCCCAGGCAGAATTGAGCCTGACAAAGAGTTCATCCTGCCCGGAAATGACCACGGGGAATGACGCCTACAGCACCGAGGGCATCACCTACGGGGTTTACACCAGCGACGCCTGCACCACCCTGGCCAAGGATGTGGAGGGCCAGGACGCCATCCTGAGGGTTAGGGCGGACGGAAGCGCCAATACCTTAAAGCTCAGCCCCGGCACCTACTATGTGAAGGAACGGAGCGTCCCCGATGGCTGCGGCTTCCTGCTGGATACAGTGACCATAAAGCCCGTGACCCTTAAATCCGGGGAGACCGCCACCGTGAGCTTTACGGACATTCCCCTCTCCGACCCGGCGGGCGTTGTGATTAACAAGGTGGGGCCCGACGGAAGCGTCCGGGAAGGCGCCGATCTGTCCGGGGCGCAGTATACTCTTCGCTTCTACGCCGGACAATACACGAAGGCAAGCTTACCGAATACGCCGGATGCCAGCTGGGTGATTGAAACGAAGCTGTCCGAAGGGGGGCGCTACCGCGCTTTCCTGGGGGATGGCTATGTGGTGGCCGGAGACGGGGCCAAGTATGGCAAAGACTCCGTTACCGGTTATTACAAGATCCCCCTCGGGACACTGACCATTGAGGAGACCAAGGCCCCGGCGGGCTTTACCATCAGCGGCTCCACCATGCAGCTCATGGCCGGAAACGGCCAGGACGCCACAGACGGAATCATGCTGGTAAATCTGGTGGACGAAAACTCCATGGTGATGGTTCGCAGCGGCAACCAGACCGCGGACGCCACGGACGGCTTTGAAATCCTCCAGAAGGAACAGGAGCTTCTGGGGCGGCTCACGATCCAGAAGGCGTTTCCGGCGGTCGTCACCGTCTCCCTGGCCGGCTTTCGCTTTACCGTGACCGGTACGGCGGACTCCGGCGCGGCGGTGAGCCTTTCCGAGGTCACAAACGAAACGGGGAAACTGATCTTTGAAAATGTGCCCTTCGGCACTTATACAGTCAGGGAGGCGCTGACCCCGGAGCAGGCAAAGGTCTGGCTGGGAAAGAGCGCAGGAAGCGTTACCGTGGGGGCGGATCCTGTAACCTTCCGTCTGGAAAACAGTCCCCGTCTGGGCCGGGTGGAAGTGGAAAAGGCCCTGCCGGAGGGAGCTGCCGTTTCCCTGTCCGGATTCAGCTTCCGGCTCCTGGGCACTTCCCTGACGGGAATTCCCGTGGATATGACGGTTATCACCAATGAGGAAGGCAAGGCCAGCTTTGAGGATGTGCCCTATGGCAGCTATGAAATCCGGGAGGAACTGACCGACGAGCAGGCGAAAATCTGGCAGGAAATGGCCGGGGCGAACGTGACAGTGGATGAGGCCGCCCCCACATTTACATACTGCCTTCAGAACCAGCTCAAAACCCTGCCCCTGTCTGTGGTTAAGACCTCCGAGGACGGCTTTATTGCCGGGATCTCCTTCATTTTAGAGGGAAGCACCGCGGCAGGCAGCCCCTTTAAGGCCCAGGGCGTAACGGATGATACCGGCCGGGCGGACTTTGGAGCGGTGCCCTACGGCAGCTACCGGCTGACGGAGGCCATGGAAGCCCCGGACAGCCTGCGCTACGCCCCGGAAGGCCCCTGGGATCTGATGCTGGATGAGGAAACGGCCTCCCCCTATGAGGTGACGGCCCAAAACCGCCTGGTGAAGATCGGCACCAGGGCCCAGGTGGAGGGAGGCGGAAAGACGGTCCCGGCAGGCGCCCAAAGCGTGACCATTATAGACCGGGTAACCTATCAGGGCCTTACCATTGGGGCGGAATATACCGTTTCCGGCACGTTGATGCTAAAAGACATCGGCCAGCCCCTGATGGAAAAGGGCCGGCCGGTAACGGCTGCTTTAATCTTTACTGCCACGGCATCGGAGGGCTTTGTAGAGCTGAAATACAGCTTTGACGCCTCCCTGATAGCCGGCAAAAGCGTGGTGGTTTTTGAAAGCCTGTACCGGGAAGGGGTGGAAATCGCCCTCCATGCGGATCTGCAGGATGAAAACCAAACCGTAAACATCCCCAAAAAGCCCGTCACCCCCAACGTGCCCGATACAGGGGATGACTTTACTCCGACCCCATATCTGCTTACCTTCCTGGGTGCCTGCATGGGGGCGGCAATGATTATCAGGAAAAAGAGGGGATAAAGGCCGGGACTTCAGCCCTCCTGGTTTTCCATCTCGTACTCCAGAACCTTGCGGAACTGGGTTTCGTAGAGATCCCGATAGACCCCTTCCCGGGCCAGCAGCTCATCGTGGGTGCCCCGTTCCGCAATCACCCCGTCCTTCACCACCAGAATCCGATCCGCCTTTAAAATGGTGGAAAGCCGGTGGGCAATGACAATACTGGTGCGGCCCTGCATCAAGGTCTCCAGAGCCTCCTGGATGGCTACCTCCGAAATGGAATCCAGGGCGGAGGTGGCCTCGTCCAGGATCAGGATCCGGGGATCCTTCAGAATGACCCGGGCAATGGAAATCCGTTGCTTTTCTCCGCCGGAGAGCTTCAGCCCCCGGTTGCCCACCATGGTATCATAGCCCTCCGGCTGACGGACAATAAAATCGTGAATGGAGGCGGCCCGGCAAGCGGCCTCGATTTCCTCCTGGGTGGCATTCTCTCGGGCATATAACAGATTTTCCCGGATGGTGCCGTTAAACAGATAAGTGTCCTGGGTCACCACCCCAATCTGCTCCCGCAGGTATTCCAGGTCGAAGTCCCGCACATCCGTGCCCGCCACCGTCACCCGGCCCCTCTGAACATCGTACAGCCGGGGAATCAGATTCACCACCGTGGATTTCCCGGAGCCACTTGGCCCCACAATGGCATACATGCGGCCCCCGGGCACGGTAAAGTCAATATCCGTCAGCAGGGGCTTTTCCGGCACATAGGAAAAGGCCACATGCTCAAAGCGGATATCCTGATTGGTCACATCGGGCTTTAAGCCATTTTCCGGGGAACGGATGGCAATATCCCGGTCAAAATAATCAAAGATCCGGGTAAATAAGGCCAGGGAACGGGTGAAATCCACCTGCAAATTCAGCAAAGATTCCACGGGCCGGTACAGGCGGTTGATCAGGGCCACCGTGGCGGTGATGGTACCCACGCTTAAAGTAGGATCAATGCCTTTTATGATGAACCATCCCCCGGCAAAGTAGATCAGCAGGGGCCCCAGCTGGGTGAACATGCCCATAATAACGCTGAACCAGCGGCCGCTGCGGGCCTCCTTTAAGGACATGCGGGTCACGTCCTCGTTCACCGCCACAAAACGTTCATATTCCTTCTTTTCCCGGGTAAAAAGCTTGATCAGCATGGAGCCGGAAACGGAAAGATTTTCGTTGATCAGCTGATTCATTTCATCCCGCTTCACCTGGCCCTCGGTAAGGAGCCGGTATCGGGTCTCACCCACGCTTTTTGTGGGCAGAATCAAAAGAGGAATCACCACGATCCCCACCAGGGCCAGGGCCCAGCT
>CACZSB010000048.1 GCA_902783765.1 uncultured Lachnospiraceae bacterium | reverse complement strand
GGGATAAAAGAATATGGCAACCGTAATTGTCAAAGAAGGCGAGTCCCTCGACAACGCGCTGCGTCGTTTTAAGCGTCAGTGCGCCAAAGACGGCATTCAGCAGGAAATCCGTAAGCGTGAGCATTACGAAAAGCCCAGCGTTCGTCGTAAAAAGAAATCTGAAGCAGCAAGAAAGCGCAAATTCAGATAAGGCTTGTCTTAAGGGGTGGATTTCCGCCCCTTTTTCTTAAAAAACACAGGAGATTGTATGCAGCAAAGCTTTATTTTCAAGAGCCTTAAGGAACAGCAGGGAGTTTTCGGCACCCAGGATATCTGGGCCCGGAAAATCGAAAAGGAGCTGGGAGTGACCCTGTCCCTCCGGGGAGATCAGGTGGAAATCAGCGGAGACGAAAGCCATAAGGCAATGGCTCGGGACGTGATCAAGGCCATGGTGCAGCTGGTCAATCAGGGAGAAGAGATTCGGGAGGATCTTTTGGAACGGCTGATTGAGGACAGCCAGGAAGGGGATCTGGAAGGGCTTTTCAAGGCCATGGAAAGCGCTGTAACCCTGAATTATAAAGGCCTGCCCATTAAATGCAAAACCTTCGGCCAGCAGAATTATGTGGCCATGTTAAAGGAAAAGGCGGTGACCATCTGTATCGGCCCCGCCGGCACGGGAAAAACCTATTTGGCGGTGGCTCAGGCGGCCCAGGAATTAAAGGAAGGGCTGATTGAGCGCATTATCATGTCCCGGCCTGCCATTGAAGCGGGAGAGGAGCGCTTGGGCTTTCTACCCGGGGACCTGGCCCAAAAGGTGGATCCTTATCTTAGACCCTTATATGACGCCCTTCGGGATGTGTTCGGCCAGGAGCGGGCGGATAAGCTGCGGGAAAACGGCACTGTAGAGGTGGCCCCCCTGGCTTATATGCGTGGGCGCACCCTGAACCACGCCCGGATTATCATTGACGAAGGACAAAATGCTTCCCTTTCTACCCTGAAGATGGCCCTTACCCGTCTGGGAGAGGACTCCCGCATGGTGCTGACCGGGGATGTGACGCAAATTGACCTGCCTAAGGTATCAGACTCGGGTCTGTCCCGTTGTGCGGACATCCTTCGAGGCGTGGAAGGCATTGGGGTGATTCATTTGAATAACCGTGATGTGGTGCGGAACAAAATCGTTAAAGACATCGTAAAAGCCTTTGAAAAGGAAGAAAGCCGCCAGGCCGAAAAACGGAATATGCGTCCCGGTGAACCGGGCAAAAGACGGGGCGGCCCTATTTTCGTGAAGGAAACTTCCCATGACAATAACCATTTGCTTTGAATGCGAATCGCCCTTTGATTTTGATGCCCAGGCCCTGATTCGGCAGGTAGCGGAGGCGGCTTTGGCCTCCGAGGCCTGTCCTTTTTCCTGCGAATTGGAGGTGCTGCTGACGGATGATGCATCCATCCGGGAAATCAACCGGGAAAGCCGGGGCATAGACGCTCCCACGGATGTTTTAAGCTTTCCCGCCGTGGATTTTCCCGCGCCTTCGGATTTTGAAGCCATTAGGGAAGAGGCCGCACTGTTTCACCCGGAAAGCGGAGAATTGCTTCTGGGGGATATGGTGATTTCCCTGGAGCGGGTCATGGCCCAGGCAGCGGAATATGGTCACAGTCCCCGGCGGGAACTGGCTTTTTTGACGGCCCACAGTCTGTATCATTTGCTGGGCTACGATCATGAGACGGAAGAAGAACGGCTGGTGATGGAAGATAAGCAGGAAGCCCTCCTGGAAAAGCTGGGCATCCGCCTGGACGGGACCTAAGCCATTGAACAATACACAGGCGCAAAATAAAAAGAATAATTTCCTGGCCCAGGGCGGGATCCTGGCCGCCGCCGGTTTGATCAGCCGGCTCATTGGCATGCTCTACCGCATCCCCATGATCAAGATTATCGGGGAAGAGGGTATGGGGGTCTATAATTCCGCCTACAGCATCTATAATATTGTGCTGATTATCTCTTCCTACAGTCTGCCCATGTCCGTTTCCAAGCTCATATCGGCCCGGCGAAGCCTCAAACAATATAAGAATCTTCGGCAGCTTTTCTTTGTTAGCTTTGCATTTGGGGCGGTTTTGGGTATGACGGCGGCTCTGCTCATGTTTTTCGGGGCGGATCTTATGGCGGATAAGCTGTTAAAGATGCCGGAGGCGGCTTTGGCCATTAAAAGTCTGGCACCCACTGTATTCATTATGGGCATGCTGGGGGTGGTCCGGGGCTTTTTCCAGGGTCATGGCACCATGATTCCCACGGCCCTGTCTCAGATTTTAGAGCAGATCCTACATGTGGCGGTGAGCCTTTTGGCCGGTTATTATTTATTCCAAAAAGGTTTGGCCCTGGATCAGCCGGGGAGTAATTTATATGCTTCCAGTTATGGGGCGGTGGGGGCCACCATCGGAACCGGGGTGGGAGCTCTGTCTGCCCTGCTTTTTGTGGGCTTTATCTATTTGCTGTACCGTCGAAGTTTGGGAGAACGCTGCGCCCGGGATAAAAGCCTATCCACGGAAAGCGTGGGAGAGGGTCTGAAAGCCGTGGCTTTTACCGCTTTTCCCATTCTTTTAAGCGCCGCCCTGTCCAATATCATTACCATTCTTGACCAGGCGGTTTACGGAAGCTTTGTACAGGCAGATTTCCGGCAGATATGGGGTGTTTACACGGGAAAATATAATGTGCTTATCAATCTCCCTGTGGCTATAGCCACCGCCCTTTCCGCCGCCACCATGCCGGCCATCTCCGCTGCCATAGCCCGTAAAAACCACAGCGAAGCCCTTCATAAGGCTTCTGACGCCCTGCGGGCCATTTTACTGATTGCCCTGCCCGCCTCCCTGGGTCTTACTCTTTTGGGCAAGCCCTGTTTTGATCTATTATTCAGAGCTGGCAATAATGTCTTGGCGGGCCAGATGATGTATTGGGGCGGCTTTGCGGTGCTGTTTTACAGCCTTTCTGCGGTATCCGTGGGCATTATGCAGGGAAGCGGATATTTCTGGGCCCCCATTTTGAATTATGTGGGTGCTTTGCTGATCCATTTTCCCCTGCTGTATTTTTGCTTATATGTGCTTAAAATGGATATCCAGGCCCTGGTGCTGGGGCAGGTTCTCTTTGCCTTAAGCTGCTTTGTGTTAAATGTGATTTCCCTAAAAAAGATACTGAATTTCCGGCTGCCGGAGAGTAAGCAGCTCCTTAGGCTTTCCCTGGCAGCCCTGGCTGCCTGCCTGGGGGCCTTTGGCCTGTATCACG
>CACZSB010000047.1 GCA_902783765.1 uncultured Lachnospiraceae bacterium | reverse complement strand
CCTCCGGCAGCTGCAGGCGGATAATGCCCGCCCGGCCGTCAGGAGAGATAAAATCCTTGTCCCGGCTGATTTTTACAGCTTCCTGCTCCAGCTGGTACTCCAAAAGCGCCTGGGTTCCGACAATGGTAAAATGGCTGTTTTCCGCCACCGTAAACTGCCCGGGCTGATAGGTTTCATAGGGATATAATAGAAACTCATTATCCCGCAAAAATGTTGTATTCTCCGCCGGCCTCATGGGATCCGGATCTGCCGTGGTTTCCGTTTCCAAATCCGTGGAGCCTGTTTCCGGATTGTCCTCAGGGCTTGTTTCAATTATCAATGTATACTGGGGGTTGTTGTTGGAATTCTTCAGAAGACCGGGCACGAAGATGATGCCTGCCGCAACCAGGCCTACGCCCAAAAGAGAGAGGAGCAGCGGCAGCAGAATGCTTTTTTTCTTTCTTTCGGAAGACCCCACCGGAGGCACCGCTACGGTCCTGTTATATTCCTGGGCCTGCACCGATGCCTGAATCTGAGATTTTTTTTGATCTAAGATCCTATCTTGAGTCTGAGCCGGATTCGTCGCCTTGGATTGCAGATCCGAAGCCCCCGGAGCAGTTAACATACGTCCGCATTTCCCGCAGAAGCGGTCCTTTTCTTTAACGGGGTTTCCGCAATTTGTACAAAATGCCATAATATCACCTGACCTTACTTTTTTATTGATTGGGTTTAATTGCCATCTGCCTGGCGACGGCTGATCTCGTAGCGGTTTTCATCCTTATCCCGGGGAATCAGACGGATACCGGGATATTCCTTTTCCAAGGCCTCCTGGAGCAGCCCGGCCATGGCCAGGGAGCGATGCTGACCCCCTGTACAGCCGAAGCCCACCACCAGTCTGGCCTTCCCCTCCTTCTGATACAGGGGAATGGTAAAACGCAGCAGATCCAGCAGCTTTTCAAAAACAGCCTTTCCCTCTTCTCCCGACATAAGATAAGACCGCACGGCGGCATCGTCCCCTGTGAGCAGCCTCAGCTCATCCACATAAAAGGGATTGGGCAGGCAGCGCAGATCGAAAACCATATCGGCATCCGCCAATATGCCGTATTTGTATCCAAAGGCCACAAACTCGATTTCCATGGGCTCCGCCCCCTCGGGAGCAAAGAGCTTGATCAGCTTTCGCCGAAGATCCTTCATGGTCAAGCGGGAGCTGTCCACCAGCACCTCCGCATGCTCTTTCAGAGGTGCCAGCTGTTCCCGTTCCTTTTTCAGCGCCTCATCCAGGCTGGAAGCAGCCCCCTGCTGAATCAGAGGATGGAGCCGCCGGGTTTCCTTATAGCGCTTTTTTAAGGTATCGTCCTGGGCTTCCAGAAATAAAATGCGGGTCTCGACCCCTTTTTCCACCAGCCCCTGACGAATGCCCTCCACACTGCCCAGAAGGAAGGGGGAACGGATATCCACGGTAACGGCGGTTTTCTCCCGTCCTGCGCCTCCTTCAAAGCTGGAATCCAGCAAATATACCAAAAGCTGCGGGGGCAGGTTATCCACGCAGTAATAGCCGATATCCTCTAAGGTCTGAAGAGCCTGGGTCTTTCCGGCGCCGCTCATGCCGGTGACAATCAGAAGTTCCATGGAATGCTCCTTTAAGCTTTTTCTGCTGAAAAGGCTAAGGGCGGCCTATGGCCGCCCCTGTATCAATTTGCCCAAGGCAAATGATTAAATGCAATCTTACCCTGCAGACAGGTTCCCCTGAAATTACCTTCTCAGGAAGCCGGGCACATTAATTTCCCGACGCTGCACTGTGCTGTTGGGCACCTGAACGGGCTGACGCACATAGTTGGAAGGGGTAACAGGCGGCTGCTCCTCTTTTTCTTCCGTCTTCTCCTCTGTCTTTTCAAGCTTTACTTCAGGCAGGGGAGCCTTAAAAGAAGCGGTACGCAGGGTTTCGCTGCGGAAACCGGACAGGGTGGATCTGGCGCTGACGCCCCCTGCCGCCGGCTCATTTAATCCTGTGGCAATAACCGTGATGGTGGCCTCATCCTGAATGGTGTCATCATACATGGCACCGAAGATGATATTGGCATCCTCGCCCACCAGCTCGGTGATATAATTGGCGGCGTCGTAAACCTCCATCAGACCGATATCGCCGGAAACATTGATAATCACGTGGGAAGCCCCCACAATATTGGTTTCCAGCAGCGGACTGGAGGCGGCCATTTTCACCGCTTCGATGGTCTTGTCATCTCCCTTGGCCCGGCCGATGCCGATATGGGCAATGCCCTTATCCTGCATAACAGTCTGCACATCGGCAAAGTCCAGATTGATAAGCGCCGGTACGTTAATCAGATCCGTAATACCCTGCACGGCCTGCTGAAGAACCTCATCCGCCTTCTGCAGTGCATCGGGCATGGAAGTGCGCCGATCCACGATTTCCAGCAATTTATCATTGGGGATCACAATAAGCGTATCCACGCTTTCCCGGAGATTATCGATCCCGTCCAGGGCGTTCTGCATACGGACCTTCCCCTCGAAACGGAAGGGCTTGGTAACCACACCCACCGTCAGAATACCCATGCTCTTGGCAATACGGGCAATCACCGGAGCAGCCCCGGTACCGGTTCCGCCGCCCATGCCGCAGGTAACGAACACCATGTCCGCCCCCTGGATGGCGCTGGCGATTTCCTCCTCGCTCTCCTCCGCGGCCTTCATGCCGATTTCCGGCTTGGCACCGGCACCCAGCCCCTTGGTGAGCTTTTCACCAATCTGGATGGCGGTGGGGGCCTTGCAGGTCTGCAGTGCCTGGCGGTCCGTATTGATGCCGATAAACTCCACGCCCTCCGTATTGGTCTCAATCATACGGTTAATGGCATTGTTGCCGGCACCGCCTACGCCGATAACGATTATCTTTGCGGCGCTTTCGGACTCATTCACCTTTATTTCTAACATTCCCTTTCCTCCCGAAATGTATTAACGAATTCAACTTCAAACCCTTCGGCCTGAAACAGTTCCACGCCGAAGGACCCAAGAGCTCTCACTAAGTATAGGGGATTTTCCCCCTTGGTGCAAGTACTCTTTTATAAAAATTTATTTTTCTTTGAATACATAAGAAGGATTTAGGTCACCGCTGCGGTAGCTGTCCAGATACAGCACACCCCGGCTGCCCTGAAGTTTGGGGAAAATATCCTCCATGGCATAGAGTTTTTCCTGAATATTGTCCGAATTGCCCAGAAAAACCTCCAATTCCCCGAATTCCAGCTGTACACCGTCGGAGCGAAAGCGAATTCCCTCGCAAAGACTCCCCAGCAGAACGGATTCCCCGTTAAGATTCACACTCTCATTGCTTAAAAACTGGCTGACCGCCAGAATCGTCCGCAGACTGTCCCCATCCGAGACCGGCAGCTTCTCTCCCTGCACCGCATGGTCCACACTGAGCCCCTTGACTTCATAAACCCCCTCAAGCCTCTGGGTGCCAATCTCCACCAGAATCCCGTCCCAGTCAAAATACAGATAATAATTCTGGAAGCGCAGGTATCCGGCCAGGCTTTTTTCATACAAATTGACACTGATACTCCGGTTTCCGGGAAAGGTGACATCATAGCGGGCCACGAAGGGAATCTCTTTATGATTTCCCATAAGCTCCTGAAGACGGGCCAGATAATAGCGGGGCTTAGTGCTCCCGAAAATCAGTTCTTTAATCGTATCTTCCGCGTAAACCGTGGTTCCGTGGAATTCTATGTTTTTAGCCGGCAGGAGCAAAAGCCCTGCTGCCAAAAGCAGCAGGACCCCCAATATAATCAACAGGATCCGTCCTTTTTTCTTCACTTCTTTTTCCTCACCAGGGTGTTGCCCCGGCCCACACTGATTACCATGCCTACTTCTGCCAGCAGGAAGGCGGAGGAGGTGCCTCCGTAGCTGATAAAGGGCAGGGAAATACCTGTGTTGGGCAAAACATTGGTCACCACGGCAATGTGCAGTATGGCTTGAAGGGCAATCTGTGTCATGACCCCCACGGTGATCATGGCGCCGAAAACATCATCTGCCCGATTGGCAATCTGCACCATCCGGGACAGCATGAAAACATAAAGCATAATCAGCGCCAGGGCCCCAAAGAATCCCAATTCCTCGCAAATAATGGAGAAAATCATATCGTTGGAAGCTTCGGGCACAAATCCCAGTTTCTGGGTGCCGGCACCCAGGCCTTTTCCGAAGATACCGCCTGAGCCGATGGCATACAGGCCCTGCAGCACCTGATACCCGTCCCCCAGGGCATCGTAGCTGGGGTCGTTCCAAACGTAAAGCCGCCGCACCTGATATGCCTTAAGGGGCGTATGGGCCACCAGCCACTCTCCGATCTCCATCAGCCTTTCAAGGCTCATGAATTTCATAACCAGAAGGCCCACTAAAAGGCCCAGCATCAGTATACCGAAGAGGACGGCGCCTTTTCGGTTGTTGTTAATCAGAACGATCATCACCACGGGAATGGCCATAATAATGGCTGCGGAGCTTAAATCGTTGGCGAAAACCAGGGCCGCGGGCAGGGCGGTGACCAGGAGCATAACGCCGTACAGCTTCCAGCCCCGGTATTCCCTGGAATAGCTCAAAATCAGGAAGGAGCAAAATAGAATCACCGCCAGCTTTACCACCTCGGCCCCCTGGAAACGGAGAGGCCCGATGGTAATCCAGCGGGTGCGGCCTCCGGCGGTATGGCCCAGAGAAGTAAAATTGGTAAGGATCATCAGAATCATGGCCACAATATAGGCCGGAATCATCCCCCATTTAAAAAGCCGATAGGGCAAAAAGGACAAAATCAAAAGGCCGACTAAACCCACCAGGTCGCTGATCAGCTGACGTTTAAAGTAGTAGGTGCCCCCCAGCCCCTTCATCTGCGCGGTGTAATAACTGGCGCTATAAACCATAATCAGCCCGAAAACACACAAAAAGATGGCGACAAACAGCAGACTGATGTCATAGGCATGATTCTGTTCCTGGAAATTCAGCTTTTTAATCTTCACTTTGTATTTCCTTTGCCAGGCGCTTAAATTCCTCGCCTCTTACTTCAAAATTCGGATACATATCCCAGCTGGCGCAGGCGGGGGACAAAAGCACCGTATCCCCTTCTCGGGCCTGTTCATAGGCTGTCCGAACCGCTTCTTCCATATTGCGTACCTGGGTAATCGGCAGGGGATGTACCTGCTGAATACAGTGGGCAATATCCTGGGCGGTGGCCCCTAAAAGCACCACGGAGCGGACCTTTCCCCGAAAGCTTTCCACCATTTCCCGGTAATCGGCCCGGCGGTCATGGCCCCCGGCAATCAGCACCACCGGCGGTGTCACCACCTCCATGGCCTTCACCACGGAATCCGGGTTGGTCGCCTTGGAATCGTTGTAATACTT
>CACZSB010000046.1 GCA_902783765.1 uncultured Lachnospiraceae bacterium | reverse complement strand
GGACTCCATATTCATCACCAGGTTTTCACCCATAACAGCCAGACCGATGAGCCCTATATCCGCTTGTTTCATCTTTTTACCCTCGCATTTCCCTTGTAAATGTTAAACAACTGCTCTTCGCTGACGGGCGTAGCATAATCCTCCGCCACGGAGGCCGCCAAAGCGCCTCCCGCCCAAGCAAACTGCAATTGTTTTTCCGGACGCCAGCCTTCCAGGACTCCATATAAAAGCCCTCCCACAAATCCGTCACCGCCGCCTATGCGGTCATATACCTGTATTGGCCTGGGCTCCTCTAATATCCAGCCATCTTCCTCCCAGAGGAGGGCCCCCCACAGATGCTCACCCGCATGAAGTACCTCCCGCAGGGTAGTGGCGAAGATCCCGGCTCCGGGATATGCCTTACGCACTTCTTCTATCATCTCTTTGAAGGATTCTGTCTTTCCCTCCAGGCCTTTTCCCCCTGCCTCGGGGCCCTTTATCCCCAGGGCCAGCTGGAAATCCTCTTCATTGCCCACCAGTATATCCGCCAGGGAGGCAATGGTCTGAAAATCCTTTCTCAGCCGGCTTTCGCGGCCCTTCCAGAAGCTGGCCCGGTAATTCAGGTCAAAGGAAATGACGGTGCCGCAGGTCTTGGCATACTCCGCAATCTCCAGGCAGGCCCGGGTGCTTTCCGGGCTGAGGGCGGCAATCAGACCGGACAGATGCAGGATTCTGCATTTGTCCTTCTTAAAAATCTGCTCCAGGTCAAAATCCTCCGCCCTGATTTCCCGGCCCACTTCCCCGGCCCTGTCATTGCAAACCGCCGGCCCCCGCAGCCCAAAGCCGCTGTCGGCTATATTAAACTGATGCCGATATCCCCATGGCCCCTCCTGAGGAAGCTCTTTCCCCGCATAGTTTATATTTCTTTTTCTGAGCTCCGCCTTGATAAAGGCGGCCACCGGGCTCCCCTCCACGAATTTGGTAAGGGCCAGGGTGCTTTTCCCCAGGGAGGCCGATATATTCAGCACATTGGTTTCCGCGCTGGTGGCCTGCATCTTAAACAAATTCGATGTATGCACGGGCTGCCTGTCAAAGGGCGTAATCCTGACCCCCATGCTGCTGACGGAAACCAGATCGTATTTGGCATTCTTCAATAACTTCATGCCCGGGGCTCCTCCGTTTCAAAGTTTTTCTCGAATTCCTTCAGCAGCTCCGCCTGATAACGGCCGTAGTTCCCCGCCAGGAAAGCGTTAAAGTATTTGTCTATAAAGGCCTGCCAGGAGCGGCCCTCCTGCCTTGTGAGAATGGGATAATACCAGACGCCGTTCACCTCCGCCGCATCCACATCCGGATAGGCGTCCCCAATCATCAGAATATCCTCCTTGCCATAGCCCTTTTCCAGCATTCTTTTCAGACATTCCCCCTTGGAGCCCACCTCCTGGCTGGTGATGACATCCACATATTCCAAAAGCCTGTGGGCCTTCCATTCCTCCAGAATCGCGGCCATGTTGGAGCTGGAAATAATGGCGATATCGCACTTTCCCAGGGCATGTTCCAGGGCCTCTTTCCCGTTCTCAAAGGGAGGCTTATTGTAGGGCGTCAGGGCGGCGATCCGTTTCAGCAGGGTGTCGGACCACTCTATGATTTTCCCTATAAGGGGATTCGGGTTTTGCCGGTACTCCTCCACCAGGGCCTCATGAGCCAGATTCCCCTTGTCCACCCAGCGGCAGTAGGCCTCCAGATCCTTTTTGTCCAAATCCAGATATTGGCCCTCTGTCCGCCTGAACATCTCCACAATGGCAATAAAACGGTTGACCCCCCGGGACTTTTCATACAGATTGATGCTGTCCCATATCCGGTGGATCTCCTCGGCATGCTCCCTCAGGCCAAAGACATCAATAAAGGATTCCCCGTGGCATTTGTCGTGCTTGACATTCATGGCATCTATCATGGTGCCGTCGGAATCGATGCAGATGGCCTTATCATGCTTTCTTTTGAAATTCTGAATCGAATAATCCATATCCCGCTCCGCTACTTTTTTATCTTTTGCAGCATTTCGTTCAGCCTGTTGATTTCCGCATGGGAAATATCGCTGCCCATGGTCAGAATCGCCTGCAGGCTCATCTTTCCCAGCGCTTTTTGAAGCTGGGGATTTTGCATGGCTCTTTCCGCCATCTCTCCCCGGGCGGCTCTGGCCTTTTCCATCAGAGCATTCATGATCTTTGCGGCCCGGGGGTTAGCCATAACAGCCTCCATACTGTCGTTTATGGAAAAACAGGCCGGATCCAGATCCTCCGCCTCGAACCAGTTGATTACATCTCCGCCCGCCACCACATAGTCCGGATTGGGCTCCGAGACCCGGCGGATCCTGATTTCATCCCACAGGGTGCCGCTTTCGACCCTTATGCGATGCTCGCCACTGATAGGCAGGGTAAATTCAAAGACCCTGCTGCCTTTTTGGGTTTCAAACAGCGCGCCGTCCACAAAGAGGGAAACCTCCGGGCAATTGGAATACACCCGGATCAGGGTTTCCGCCTCGCATCTGTCTACATAGCGGCGGCCGCAAAGATGGACAAAGGGCTCCTTTTTGTTCCAGTACGCCTTGTAGAGATAAAAGGCATCCTTTTTCAGCTTTCTGTCTATGGTCACCAGGCCCTTCTGGTTAATGCCGTGGTTGCCCCCCTCTTTTCTGGCATCTGCGGCAAAGTCGAACATATTCCAGACATGGGTGGCCCAAAGATAGGGCCTGGTTTCGAAGATCTCCAGCAAATGCCGGTGATACAGGCATTGATACTCCTCCGTATAATCTCCCTTGCGGGGGCTGGAGGAATGATAGCGGGGATTGGCATCCGCCCCATACTCCGACAG
>CACZSB010000045.1 GCA_902783765.1 uncultured Lachnospiraceae bacterium | reverse complement strand
CGTTTCGCGGGCGAGCCGAAAAAGCTCTGGAAAGGGTTTTCTCGGAAAACGATGGGGAAGCCGTGGTTGCCCTGGTAACCCATGGGGGGATGGTGAACCAGTTATACGGGGCTTTGCTCCACATGCCGCTGGGAGGACGCTCTTTCTTCGGCACCTCCGACACAGGCATTCACCTCTGGAAAATCACGGACAGCGGAAACTATATCCTGGAAGCCAATATGGACGCGCATATAAAGGGTATATGAGGGGAATGGGTTTCCCTCTGCAGGCGGCTATAATTGAAAAAAGAGACAAGGAGAAATGTTTTGCGGGAGTGGTTGATTGATTCCTATCGTATTTTAGAGAACAAATCCGGGGCGCCAAAGGCCCTTCCGCCGGGATACGGGGATGCGGAGGCGGAGCAGGCCATCCGCTTTCATGCCCAAATCCCCGGCTACGCCCAAACGCCCCTCCACAGCCTGCCCGGGCTGGCCCGGGCTTTGGGGGTGGGCGGCATCTACGCAAAAGACGAATCCAAACGCTTTTCCTTAAACGCCTTTAAGGGCCTGGGGGGCAGCTATGCCATGTTTCGGATTATATGTGAAAAGCTGGGGCTGGACCCCCGGGAGACCCGCCTGAAGGATCTGACGGAAGGCCCTTACAGAGAACAAATCTCCCGCCTGATTTTCGTCAGCTGCACCGACGGCAATCACGGCCGGGGCGTGTCCTGGGCGGCGGGCCTCTTCGGCTGCAGGGCCCATATTTACATGCCTTTTGGCACCCGGGAGGCCCGGGCCAGGGCCATCCGGGAAGCCGGCCCCGCCCGGGTGGAGATCACCAATCTCAGCTACGACGATACGGTGCGGAAGGCCCGGGAGCTCAGCGAAACAAAGGGCTGGATTCTGATTCAGGATACCTCCTGGGAGGGGTATGAAACCATCCCCTCCTGGATTGTGCAGGGCTATCTTACCCTGGCGGCGGAGGCTGCCCGGGAACTGGATCAGCGCCAAATACGGCCGACCCACCTATTTTTGCAGGTGGGGGTGGGGTCCATGGCAGGCGGCCTCCTGGCCTATTTTGCCAATCATTACCGGGAGAATAAGCCTCTTGCCGTCCTGGTGGAGCCTCTGGTGGCGGATTGTTTGTATCAATCTGTCCGGGCCGGCGCGCTGCGCTCCGTGGAGGGGACTCCCGTCACTATGATGGCGGGGCTGAATTGCGGAACCCCCTGCACCATCACCTGGCCTATTTTGCGGGATAATGCGGAGTTTTGCGTGTCCGGGCCGGATGACATGGCGGCCCTGGGGATGCGCAGCTATGGGAAAGGCCCGGAGGGGGATCCCCCCATGATTTCCGGGGAGTCCGGGGCCTCCACCCTGGGGGCGGCCCGGAAGATTTTGGAGGATCCGGCTTTCACTGAGGTGAAGAAGGCCATGGGATTGGATGAATCCTCCCGGCTGCTTTTCATCAATACCGAGGGGGATACGGATCCGGAGAATTATAAGAGCGTGGTGGAGGGGTAATCATTGCGATTTTGCTAAGCAAATAATAATCGGAGCATAGCCGTGAAATCGAAACGAAAGTTGAAAAAGAAGTATATTGTCATTTCCCTTCTTTTAACCCTTGTTATATGGACCGTGTGGGGGGATGTTTCCGTTGGAACCACCTATTATTCGGTATCAAGCCCCCGACTGCCGGAGGCATTTGACGGGTATAAAATCGTGGTAGTTTCCGATTTGCATAATGCGCAGTTCGGGAGCGACAACAGCCGGATAAGCAGTGTTATAGAAAAAGAACAGCCGGACATGATTGCCATCACCGGAGATTTGGTTGACTCAAACAAAACGGATATAGATACCGCCGTTTCCCTGCTGCGCCAACTGGTGCAGATCGCCCCCTGCTATTATGTGACCGGCAATCACGAGGCGTGGATTGGCCCGCAATACGCCCGGCTGGAGGAAAAACTGCTGGCGGAAGAGGTTTATATTCTCCACGACCAAGTGGTATCCATAGAAAAAGACGGGCAGAGTTTGCAGCTGGCCGGCCTGGATGATCCGGATTTCACGGACCGGGACAGCGCCGTTCAGCCAGGTATCTTACAGACAAAGCTGCAAGAAATGGATTTGTCCGGGGAATACTGTATTCTGCTTTCCCACCGCCCCGAGGCCTTTGAGGCCTACGCCGCAGAGGGCATTGATCTGGCGTTGTGCGGCCACGCCCATGGAGGGCAATTCCGGCTGCCCTTTATCGGCGGCCTTGTGGCGCCAAACCAGGGCTTCTTTCCCGAATACGACGCCGGCCTCTACACCCGAGATGATACAAATATGATTGTCAGTCGGGGCATCGGCAACAGCATCATTCCCATTCGTTTTAATAACCGGCCGGAAATCGTGGTAATCCGGCTGAAATGATGCGGGCCTCCTTGTTTCGAAAAAGCCGATAATGTGATATGATGCGGAAGAACTCTGTTGATAATCCATACCGGGCCTGAGGACAACAAATTGATTTATGAAAGACTTAATGCCTGCCGGGACGAAGACTACCGGGACTTCCAAAGCAGGCTTGTCCCCAATATCCCCGGGGAAAGGATATTGGGGGTCAGAACCCCTGATCTGCGCAGGCTTGCCAGGGAATTAAAGGGTACCCGGGAGGCGGAGGCGTTTCTGGCGGCCCTGCCCCACCATTACTACGAAGAAAACCTGTTGCACTTTTTCCTGATTGCTATGATCCAGGATTTCGAAGCATGCGCCCGGGCAGTGGAGGCCTTTCTGCCCTTCGTAGATTGCTGGCCGGTGTGCGACCAGGCCAGCCCCCGGGTTTTTGCGAAGCAGCATGAAAAACTCCTGCCCCTTATCCGAAAATGGATAACCTCGGAGCATGTCTATACCGTCCGATTCGGCCTGCGGATGTTGATGAATGAGTTTCTCGGAGAGGATTTCAGGCCGGAATACCTGGCCTGGGCGGCGGCGGTAAAAGGCGAGGAGTATTACATCAAAATGATGGTGGCCTGGTTTTTCGCCACCGCCCTGGCCAAACAATATGAGACAAGCATTGTTTACATAGAAGAGCGCCGCCTTACGCCCTGGATTCATAAAAAGGCGATACAAAAGGCGCTGGAAAGTTTTCGGGTGGCCCCGGAGCACAAGGAATACTTAAAAGCCCTGCGGTAAAAGTCCGGGCGGGAATGATTCATGAAAAAACGGGTTGCGATTACAGGCAGATAACCCAAACGAAAAGGAGTAAAACTATGATAATAGAAACCAAGCGGCTGATTCTCCGCCCCTGGGAAGAGGCAGACGCAGAGGAATGTTTTCGATATGCCAAAAATCCCCTGGTGGGCCCGGTGGCCGGATGGCCGGTGCATACCAGCGTGGAAAACAGCCGCCAGGTGATTCGGGAAGTATTGATGGTGCCGGAAACCTATGCCATTGTGTTAAAAGAAAGCGGCCTGCCCATTGGCAGCATCGGTCTGCACAGCAACGACCTGGCCCAAAAAGCAGATGAACTGGAACTCGGTTATTGGCTGGGGGTTCCCTATTGGGGACAGGGCTTGGTGCCGGAGGCCGCCGAGGCCCTGCTGCGCCACGCCTTTGAGGATTTGGCGCTGGCCCGCGTCTGGTGCGCCTATTATGAGGGCAACGAAAAGTCAAAGCGCGTCCAGGAAAAATTAGGCTTTCAGCACCAGTGGGCCAGCGATCATGTGCCCGTCCCCCAGCTGGGAGAAATACGCAAAGGACAGGTGCAGCTTTTGACCCGGGAAGAATGGATGAAAAGCCGGGCTTTGTAAGCTTTTTAGCCGTCTATGATGACAAGGGCCGCCACCAGTGCAAACCCCATAAACAGGCGGTCTGCATGCCTTTCAGGTAAAAACAGATAGCTCCTCTCCAGTATTTCAACAATACAGTAGACCCTTAAAGCCACGGCGCATTTGAAGCACTAATACTTCTTTCTTTTTGAGCTTAAATTTGACCTTCTCTCCATTATCATTTATACTTTGTTTACACGGATGAGCACTCTCACTGGTGGTCGCATCTCCTGTTGATTACTGAAAGCAGGCAATCGGCATCTTTGGAGTGAAGCGGTTGCCTGTTTCATTAGAGCCATGAGAGTAACAAAGAGAATAAGAAAGGGGTGTTTGCGTATATGAAAACCCTGTATTTTGATTGTAAAATGGGGGCAGCCGGGGATATGATGACGGCTGCTCTTTTAGAACTGCTGCCGGATCCGGAAAGCTTTCTGAAGCGGCTGAACGAACTGGGGATTCCTGGGGTAAAGTTTGAAACAAGCCGGGTCAGCAAGTGCGGCATTTTGGGGACCCATGTGCGGGTGAGCGTGGATGGACAGGAGGAGTCGGATAAGATGCATGCGCATCATCATGGGCATGACCATCACCACGAGCATGACCATGACCACGAACATCATCACCACGACCATGGGCATGACCATGAACATCACCACCACCATGATCACGAACACGGCCACCACCATGAACACCGGGGGCTGGCGGATATTCTGGCCCTGGTGGAAACCCTGCCCATCTCCCGGAAGGTGAAGGAGAATGTTCAGGCTGTTTATACCCTGATTGCGGAAGCGGAAAGCCAGGTGCATGGCCGGCCCGTGGATCAGATTCATTTCCATGAAGTGGGCTCGATGGATGCGGTGGCGGATGTGACCGCCGTCTGTCTTTTGATGGAGGAGCTGGCCCCGGACCAGGTTCTGGCCTCCCCGGTGCATGTGGGCAGCGGCACGGTAAAGTGCGCCCACGGCGTTCTGCCGGTTCCCGCCCCTGCCACGGCGTTGATTCTTCGGGAGGTGCCCATTTACGGCGGGCGCATTCCCTCCGAGCTTTGCACTCCCACCGGGGCGGCTTTGCTCAAGCATTTTGTCAGCCGTTTCGGCGATATGCCTGTGATGAATACCCATGCCATCGGCTACGGCTGCGGGAAGAAGGATTTTCCGGTGGCCAATTGCCTCCGGGCCTTCCTGGGAGACGCCCCGGACGCCTCCGAAAGCGACTGGGTCATCGAACTGAATTGCAATGTGGACGATATGACCGCGGAGGAGATTGCCTTTGCCATGGAGCGCTTTTTTGAAGCCGGAGCCCTGGAGGCTTACACCGTGCCGGTGGGCATGAAAAAGGGCCGCCCCGGCACCCTGATTCGGGTGATTTGCCGCCCGGATAAAAAAGAAGAGTTGGTGCAAAGCATCTTCAAACACACCACCACCATAGGCCTGCGGGAAAATGAAACCCGGCGTCATGTGATGCGCCGCAGTATCCTCCGGCGGGAAACCCCTGCAGGCCCGATTCGCTTTAAGGAGGCGGAAGGCTTCGGTTTGAAAAAGGAAAAAGCGGAATACGAGGATTTGGCCAAACTGGCCAGGGAGCGGGGAATCAGTCTTTTTGAGGCCCGGGCTCTCATAGAAAGCGAAGAATAGAGGCGTAAGGTTCATGGATATTCAAATAAGAAAAACAGCGACGGCGGGCCTGTGCCTGGCCCTCGCGATGGTTTTGCCCTTTTTAACGGGACAAATTCCCCAAATCGGACAGATGCTCTGCCCCATGCATATCCCGGTGCTGCTCTGTGGCTTCGTGTGCGGCCCGGCCTGGGGACTTTTGGTGGGCTTTATCGCCCCGCTGCTCCGCAGCCTTCTCTTTGGGATGCCCTCCCTGTTCCCCAGCGCCATCGGTATGATGTTTGAGCTGGCCACCTATGGTTTTGCCGCGGGGACCCTTTACTGCATGCTGCCAAAAAAGCCCTGGCGGGTATATGTAAGCCTGATACTGGCCATGATTCTGGGCCGGATCATCTGGGGGGTTGCCCGGCTTATCCTTTGGGGGCTGGGCAGCAGCGCTTTCAGCTGGAAGCTGTTTATGGCAGGAGCCTTTACCAATGCCATCCCCGGGATCATTCTCCATATTGTCCTGATTCCCCTGGTGGTTCTGTTTCTGGAAAAATCCGGGTATATTCTGAATGATAAATGAGGGAATGACGGCAGATACGTCCCCCTGTCACAAGGAGAAAGATATGGCTAAAAATCCCACAAAAAAAAGCTTTCGGCTCTGGAAACTACCCCTGTATTTGATGGCTGTCGTACTGCTGCTGGTGGCAGGTCTTTTGCTCTTCCTTACGGTCACGGAATACCGGCCCCCGAAGTCGGAAAACTTGACTCTAAGCGGCACTGCTCTCCGAACCATTGCCCCCGGTGACAGTTTAACTTTGATGAGCTGGAATCTGGGCTATGGTGCCTTGGGAGATAACGCGGATTTCTTTATGGACGGAGGAAGCGGCGTCATCACCGCCGATGAGGCCCGGCTTAAGAGCAATCTGGAGGGCATATGGCAGGCCATAGAATCCATAAATCCGGATATATTGCTGGCCCAGGAAATCGACCGTCCTTCCCATCGCTCCGGAGACAGAGATCAGGTGGCGTGGCTCCAGCAAAAGCTGGAGGCTTATACCGCTGCTTTTGCCAACAATTATAAAGTGGCCTTTGTGCCCTACCCCTGGCCGCCCCTGGGACAGGTGGATTCCGGGCTGGCCAGCTTTTCCGCCTTTACGATCAGCCGGGCGGAGCGGATACAGCTTCCCATCTCCTTTTCCTGGCCGGTTCGCATGGCGAACCTGAAACGCTGTCTGCTGATCACCCGCTTACCCCTTGAGGGCAGTGGTAAGGAACTGGTCATTATCAATTTACATTTAGAAGCCTACGATGAGGGAGAAGGCAAGGCTGCCCAGACGAAAATGCTGGCTGAGCTGCTGGAGGCGGAAGCCGCCCAGGGCCACTATGTTATTGCCGGCGGAGATTTTAACCAGGTTTTTTCCACGGCGAATGCTGAAAAATACCCTGTCCTGGAAGGAAACTGGGCCGCCCCCCAAATCGATGTATCCCAAATTGGCGGGGCGTGGCAATTTCTAATGGACGAGGCTCTGCCCAGCTGCCGACTTCTGAACCAGCCCTACCAGGGAGCGGATAAAAGCAACTTCCAGTATTATCTAATTGACGGATTCATTGTGTCGGACAATATTCAGGTGGACTATCTGGGGACCCAGGACCTGGGTTTTGTCTGCTCCGACCACAATCCGGTGGTACTGAAGCTGACATTGAAATAATGGCAACTAATAGTGGCAGAAAGAATAATCCTCTTTCCCGAAAACAAAAGGGCCTCCCACCCCGGGAGGCTTTTTTTAAGCCGATGGCCGGATTCGAACCGGCAACCTGCTGATTACAAATCAGCTGCTCTGCCGTTGAGCCACATCGGCAAAGGGTATAAAGAAAGAGCCCCAATGGGACCAACAGGGCTCGAACCTGTGACCCCTTGCTTGTAAGGCAAGTGCTCTCCCAGCTGAGCTATGATCCCATAATGTTAGGCT
>CACZSB010000044.1 GCA_902783765.1 uncultured Lachnospiraceae bacterium | reverse complement strand
GTGGACTGCATCAGCAAACCCTATGCCCCCCCGGTGCTGCTGGGCCGGGTGCAGCGGACCATGGAGCTTTATGAATACCGGAACAAGCTGGAGTCCATTGTGGAGGAACAGGCCCGGCATCACTTTGAGCAAATCGACGGGATCCAGAACGCCGTGATTTTGGGCATGGCCAACCTGATCGAAGAACGGGACGGCAGCACCGGACATCATGTAAAAAACACCCAGAATTATGTTAAGATGCTGGCCTATGCCCTCCTGGACAGAAAAATGTATCCCTCCGTGCTGACACCGGACTATGTGAATCTCCTGGTAAAGGCCGCCCCCCTCCACGATGTGGGCAAGATCAAGATCACCGATCTGATCCTCCAAAAGCCCGGAAAGCTTTCCGAGGAGGAATACCAGGTCATGAAAAATCATACCCGGCTGGGGGCGGATATCATCGAGGAGATTCTGGGAGATATCGAGGACGAGAATTATTTGAAAATCGCCCGGGATGTGGCCCTGTATCATCATGAGCGCTGGGACGGCAACGGCTATCCGGAGGGCCTGCGGGGGGGCGATATTCCCCTGGGAGCCCGAATCATGGCCCTGGCGGATGTATTTGATGCCCTTTCGGAGGACAGGGTTTATCACCGGGGAATCTCCTCCATTGATGATGTGCTGTCCATTATTGAGGAATCCAGCGGCACCCAGTTCGATCCCACCATCACCAAGGTCTTCCTGAGTATGCGGGAGGAATTGAAAGCCCATTTGGAACGGGAGAGAGTCCTATGAACGAAAGGTTACCGAGCCGGCTGCGCCGGCGGGAGATGCTGATTACCTTTTCCTTTACCATCTTCTCTGTGTTACTGATCATTGTATCCGCCGTGGAGGACTGGCCTCTTTTTTATATTCCCCTGGTGATGGCGGAATTGGCATTTGTCTGGTGGAGCTATGTGAAAAGCTTTAAAAGCTATCTTTTCCGGGCCTTTGTATTTACGGTGCTGACCACCATCAATATGTTTCTCTACGGGATCCAGGGGGCGGATTTCTTAGTGCTGATCCCCACCATCTGTACGGAATTTGTGCTGCTGTCCCTTTATGAAATCCGGCGCATCATGGACGTGGTGCTGTTAAAGAATACCCTTTTGTTCATTTATCACTTTTTCATTAAGGGCTATCATTTCCCCGAGGATCACCTGGGATGGAACCGTCTGATTCTCCATGTTATGAGCTTAATCGTGTTGATTGGTCTGGTGATGTATCGCATGCAGACCCACACCCAGGAAGAAAAGGAAGCGGAAGACCTGCGGGAGCAGGTGCGGCGGGAGCAGCGGATACGGGAAGATTTTATTGCCAATACCTCCCACGAGATGCGGACCCCGGTCAATACGGTATCCGGTCTTAGTGAAATCATGCTGCAAAAGAATCTGCCCGACGATGTGCACAACAGTATCCTGGATATTCAGATGACCGGTCTGGAGCTCCAGAACATCGTGACGGATATTCTGGATTATGCCGCCCTGGAATCGGATACATTGGTACTCCATCCCCGGGTATACAGCATCACGTCCACCTTAAACGATGTGATGAATATGACGGTGTTTGACAACCGCAATAAGCAGCTGGAGATTATTTTTGACTGTGATCCCAATATCCCCAGCCAGCTGGAGGGAGATGAAAACCAGCTGCGCCGGATCTTAAACAGCCTGATCAGCAATGCCATCAAATACACCTCCGAGGGTGGAGTGATCGTGCGGGTGGGCTTTCGGCCCGAGGCCTATGGCATCAATCTCATCGTAACGGTCCAGGATACCGGGGTGGGCTTAAGCCCCGAGGACCAGGAGCTGATCCTCCGGAGCTTTTATCAGCAGGACAGCGGCCGGAACCGGAAAAGCTCCGGTCTGGGCCTGGGCCTGCCCATTGTTTCTGCCCTGGTTAAAAAGATGGGAGGCTTCCTGATTGTTAAATCCCAGGAGGGGGCCGGCAGTGAATTCACCTTTTCCATCCCTCAGCGGGTGGTAAGCAATGAACCCAGTATTGCTTTGCGCCATCCCGGTTCCATCAAACTGGCCTGGTATTACAACGCCCCTTCCGCCGCCCCGCCCCTGCGGGCTGCTTTGGCGGATCACATCCAGCATTTCTCCGATTCCTTCGGTATTATTTCTCACCGTTCCACCTCCCTGGAGGAATGTAAGCGGCGGGTCACCCAGGGCCAGAACACCCATCTGATTCTGGGCCAGGAAGAATATCTTCAGGATAAGAGCTATTTTGATGAGCTGGCCAATCGTCTTTTCATTATTTTGGTGGCAGATCGAAACAGTTCCTTGGAGGCCGGCCCCAAGATCCACGTGCTGTATAAGCCCTATAACGCCATGATGCTGGCGGAGATTCTCAACGACTCCAACCTCATGAGCAATACCCTACGGAAAAAGGAACAGCGCCGCTTTATTGCCCCCGAAGCCAAGATTCTGGTGGTGGATGACAACCTGATGAACCTGAAGGTGGTGGAAGGTCTCCTGCGGAAATACCGGATCCGGGTGGTAACGGCCACCTCCGGTGAAGAGGCCCTGTCTCTGGTGGAATCCAAGGATTTCGACTTTGTTTTCATGGATCATATGATGCCGGGCATGGACGGTGTGGAATGCTTCCACCGCATCCGGGAGAAAACCGGCCGGTATTACACGCAGCTGCCCATCATTGCCCTGACCGCCAACGCCATTGCGGGATCCCGGGAAATGTTCCTGGCCGAAGGTTTCAGTGAATTCGTGGCCAAGCCCATTGACACCACCATTTTGAACGAGATCCTCCACCGCTTCATTCCTTTGGAAAAGCAGCTGCCGGAGGAAGAGGTTCGAATTCCGAAACAGGCGGAAAAAACCGCGCCGGCTCCGGAGGAAAAGAAGCGAAAGGAACGGAAAGGCAAAAGCCGCAAAGCCCCGAAGGAAATCAGAACGGCGGAAGACCTTTTAAATGTGCTGCCCGGCATCGACAAGGAATATGCCATGACCTACTGCGGTTCCGTGGACAACTTTGCAGAGCTGGCCCAGGTTTATCTGCGCAGCGGCCGCCAGTACCAGCGGGATCTGGAAAAGGCGCTGCGGGATATGAACCTGAAGGAGTACTCCATTTTAGCCCATACCATTAAAGGGACCTCCCGCACCCTGGGTCTGGTTTCCCTGGCGGACAAGGCCTTTGAGCAGGAACGGGCCGCCAAGGCAGAGCGGGCCGGCGGCGTCCGAGAGCACCACGACAGCTTTGTGGTGGAATTCAGCCAGATTCTGAATATACTGGGTTCCTACTTTGGAGAAGAACCGCTGCCTGAGACGGAAACAAAGCAGACGGAAAAGGGCGGACCGGAAATCCAGAACTGGACGGAATTAAAAGCCCGTCTGGCGGATTGTCTTAAATCCTTTGAAGGAAAAGCCTTTGAACAAACCCTGGCTTCCGTAAAAAGTCAAAACCTCAACGGCAAGCCTGTGATGGAAACCCTGGCCACGGTACGGAAAAGAGTGGCGGCCTTTGATTTTGAAGGGGCCCTTGCATGTCTGGAAGAGATTGGAGACGAATCATGCTGAAATTCATCCATAAGCTGACCCTGGCTCATAATAAGTCCCTGAGTGAAAAACGCTTTCTTCTGGCCGGCATCGTTACCTGTGTGGCTGTCTTTTCCGTTTTGATGAATGCTATTTTCTCCCAGCAGGGACTGCTCTTTTCCGTCATGCTGGGCGCGACCTTCGCTTTCATGATAGGGGTGCTGGTTTTTACCCTGCGCAGCAAGAAATTTATGTTGGGCAGCATCATCATTGTTTGTGTGGGCAACCTGGTTGTCATACCCGTATTCTATTTCATGGGCGGCGGCATTTACAGCGGTGCCCCTCTTTGGTACGTGATCGGGATTGTTTTTGTTTTCGTTTTGTTCAGCGGGCCTCTTTTCTGGCTGTTTCTGCTGCTTTCCCTGGGTGCCTTTGCTCTGTCCACCTATATGGAACAGATTCATCCCGAATGGGTTACGAAGATCTCCCAGGAAGGTTACGGCATTTATCTGGATTCCTACATTGCCATGGTCTGCGTGTCCCTGCTCTGCGGTATCCTGTTTAAGTTCCAGGATTTAATCCTGCGGGATGAGATTCGACGGGCCGAACTGCAATCCCACGAAATAGAGGGTCTGAATAAAACACAAAATAATTTCTTTTCTTCCATGAGTCACGAAATCCGGACCCCCATCAGCACCATTATCGGTCTGAATGAAATGACGTTACGGGAGAAAAATCTCCCCCCGGAAATCCTGGAAAACACCCTGAATATCCAGAACGCCAGTAAAATGCTTCTGACCCTGATCAACGACCTGCTGGATATGTCCAAGATTCAGTCCGGGAAGATGGAGATCCTGTCTGCCAAATACGATACCAGCCGCATGCTCAGCGAGCTTACAAACTTCCACTGGGATCGGGCCATGGAAAAGAATCTGAGCTTTGATATTCAGGTGGATGAAAACATCCCCCCCATGCTCTCCGGCGACGAAACCCGGATTAAGCAGGTGGTCACCAATTTGCTGACCAATGCCATCAAATATACCAAGGAAGGCTCGGTGATCCTGCGCTTTGGCGGTGAGAAGACCTCCCCGGACAGCTTTTTGCTTCGTATAGAGGTACAGGATACCGGTATCGGTATCCGGAAGGAGGATATTGCCTCCCTTTTCGATCCTTTCCGGCGGGTGGAGGACAGCAATACCAAGAATATAGAGGGCACCGGTCTGGGACTGTCCATCACCAAACAGCTGGTGGAAATGATGGGGGGAACCATTTCCGTGGACAGTATCTACACCAAGGGTTCCACCTTCCGGGCCGAGATTCCTCAGAAGATCATACAAAGCAGCGGCACCATCCGCAAACCCGGATTGATGTCCCGTCGGCAGCCGGATTACCAGCAAAGCTTTGAGGCTCCCAGAGCCTCCGTGCTGATTGTGGACGACAATGAAATGAACCGCATCGTCTGCCGCAAGCTGCTGCGGGCCACCAAGGTGCAGGTGGATATGGCCGCCTCCGGAAGAGAATGTCTGGAAAAGACCCGGGAGAAGCATTACGATGCCATTTTTATGGATCATGAAATGCCCCAGATGGACGGCATCGAAACCCTCCACAGTCTCTGGCAGCAGCCCGGCGGCCTTTGTCGGGAAACCCCTGTGATTGCCCTTACCGCCAATGCAGGGGCCGGCTGGGATACCTTTTATTTGGAGCAAGGCTTTTCCGCCTACTTGTCAAAACCCATCCATTCCAGCCGTATGGAAGCGCTGCTGCTGGCCTGTCTGCCGCCGGATCTGGTGGAACAGCGTTTTATTCAAAAGGATGCCAGCACCCCTCATCTGATCGAAACCGTCAGCAAACGGCCCTTCGTGGTGACCACGGACAGTATCGCCGATTTGCCCGAATACCTGTACCGCAACCACGAAATACAGGTTATGCCCTACTATGTTATCACCAAGCAGGGCCGCTACCGGGACATGCAGGAAATCGACACCAACAGCCTCCGGCAGTATCTGAAGGATACGGAGGATACCTCCGTCCACTCCTCCCCCGCCCCCGTGGAGGAATACGAGGCCTTTTTCGGCAATGCTCTCACGGAGTGCAAGTTGGTCCTTCATCTTTCCAGCTCCCGCTTTATCAGCGATGCTTACAATAATGCTGTGGAAGCCGCCAAGAGCTTTGATAACGTCCACGTAATCGACTCCGGCCATATTTCCTCCGGGCTGGGTATGATGGCCATCCGGGGGGCGGAGCTTCTGCGCAGCGGCATGCGGCCGGAGGATGTGATGGCGGAATTGGAAAAGTACCAGAAACGGATCCACTCCAACTTCCTGGTACCCGCCCTGCATCAATCCAACACCAAGTATCAGACCGGTTTTCTTACCAAATTCCTGATGAATGTCTTCAATCTGGAGCCGGTCTTTGTGACCCGGAACGGGCGGCTTGTCATTCGTCAGTATATAACCGGCTATGTGCGAAGCACGCCGGAACAGTTTGTCCGTTTCATTCTGAAAAACAAAAAGGACAGCCAGATTAAGCGACTGTACGTCACATTCTCAGGCTGTCCTGTGGAGGATCAGGAGCATATTCTCAACGAGATTCAGCAACAGCTTCACTGCGATGAGGTCATCGCTCAGCGGTCCTCTGCCTCCACCTTTATCAACTGTGGGCCGAATGCCTTCGGCCTGATTTACGAGGAGAATTAATTCTGGGGAGGCAGGGTCACCGTTACGCAGGTTCCGTTTCCGGGACTGCTTACAATTTCCATAGTCCCGTTGACCTCCCGCTGTAAACGCCGGCGGATACAGGCCAAGCTCTTTTCCTCATATTCCGGGCTGGACAAAATGGCGGTGTCGAAGCCCGCCCCGTCGTCCGTGACCTGGATTTGCACGCTGCCGTCGGCCATGCGCCGGGTCAGCACCGTTACATGGCAGGGTCTCTCCAGGGGAGCCAGGCCGTGCTTAATGGCGTTTTCTACCAGGGGCTGAAGGGTAATGGGGGGAATTTCAAAGCTTTCCACATCCGTTTCCACCTCGGCAATGAGCCGGCCTTCAAAACGCAGCTCTTCCAAGGCCAGATAATTCTGGGCATGCCCCAGTTCCCAGGAGTAAGGTAAAAGCTCTTTCCGGTTCAGGCCCTCCACGCTTTGGCGCAGATATCCGAACAGGGCCAGAATGGTTTCCTGGGCTCTTTCCGTATCTTCATCGCAAAGATGATGCAGGGCACTTAAAATATTTCCCATGAAATGGGGTTTCATCCGGGCTGCACCCAAATGAAGCCGTTCTTTCATTTCCCCAAATTCGTCTTTTGTGGCGACGGGGGTCGTTGCCTGAGCCGTCACCGGAGCTTCCGGCTCTGTGTTTTTTTTGAATCCGCTGAATAAACCACTCATAGACTTCCTCCTGTAAAAACCACATAAAGGCTATTTTATAGTTCCAAAAATATCTTCCTCTTACAATAACAAATAATCCCGCCCATTGCAAGACCCGGGGATGATGTTTGCCGGGTGTAAATTCCTGTTTTTGCGGAAAATCCCTGATCCGCCCAGGGTCTCAGGGATTATCCGGTATCCAAAGGTTGTTGTTGTCCCGCCGGATGCTTTCTTCAAAGCTTTCCTGAGGCATACGATAGGTCTCACCGGTCTCGGGATTAAATAATATCACATTCTGCCATTCATAACCGATGACCCACTGGGGCGTCATGTCCGGAGCCAGCCAGTAGATGGGCAGGTTTTCGTTTAAATAATATAGCAGGGGTCTGTAGCCGGCACCGCTCACATTTAACGGGTCCTTTTCCCCATCAAAGCCTGTGGTGACCTGGGGCAGCACCTGACTTTCCCGCCGGGGACTCCAGCACCAGATGAGCCGCCCCGTCCCGTCCAGCACATGGGCATAGGCCTCCGCCGCAATCCGTATGGCCTCACCAGGGGTGGCGCATACCGCCAGCAGCTGGCCCTTTCCGTAGGCGTAATACTGCTCCAGGGGCTCTTCGCCCACCGCGCCGGGCAGGGAGATTTCCGCCCCGGGCACGAAGCTGTCTGCGGTTTCCCGGCTGATTCGCAGAGATGAGGGGAGCCGGGCGTGGGACAGAACCAGGGTTTTCATCATCGTTTCGCTCTGGCTTTCAGAAAAGTCCAGGGTCTGATTGCCCTCCCCGTCATTGCGGAGCATCACATCCGCATCCATATAGCTGTAGACGCCGCTTTCCGCCTGACGGCTGAAGCGGTGGATCACCACCTTTTCCTCACTGATTTCCACCCCGGTGATCAGTATGTTTTCAAAAACATACTGGTATATCTGATGTTGCTCGCTATCCAGAATCACCAGACGGTTCATGGGGTATTCCGGTTCCACACCATTGAAAAGCCCGGGGTCGGTCCAGCTGCCGTAGCCCACCAAAAGATCCTCCTGAATAAAGCCCAGGGGGCGGGTAAAGTCCTGATCGCCGCCGGAGAGGTTTGCGTTTTTCCCTTTTTCCAGGTCCACAATCCGCAGGGCATCCGGGCGGGCGGGGTCCGAGCCGCTGCCCCAGGCGAAAACCGTGCCTCTTTCGTTGACCTGAAGACTTTTATATTCGTTGCGGGAAACCAGCACCGCCGTTTCCCCGGTACTGATATCCATCACCAGCACCTGTCCGTCAAAGGCAAAATACAGGAAGTGGTCATTTCCCTTCATCAAAAGCCGGTCCAGTTCCTTCAGCAGCAGCCGGGGGCTTTGCCGGGAGGCCAAAAAGATATGCTCCTCCACCCGCCGGCGCTCCGGCTGATAGCGCATGAAGGATAGGCCGCAGGCTCCTTCCCGAGGGCCCCCGTTCATATAACCGCTGACCACAAAATCCACGGTCCCCTGATCGCTCACCTCCAAGATCTTAATGTCATAGTCCTGCTGGAGGATTCGCAGCTCATGGGCTCCGCTCCTGCGGAAGCTGAAAATACGGACCAGTTTCTGGTTCTCCGCATCATAGCAATACAGTTCGCCGGCCACCACAAAGGCAGTGTATTTTTCATTGCTGCTGCTTACCCGCTGGAGTTTTTCCACCTCCTGAACCCCCAAAAGGAAGCCCGCGGCGCTGCTGATATTTTCCATAGGATCCCAAAGCTGCTGGGCATGACGTTCGTAATTGAGCCAGTAAATGGCATTCTCACTGTATTGAAGCCCCACGGATTCCCGCACCCGGAAGCTCCGTCGACTCTCCGGTGCCCCTGCCTCCATCAGAGAATCAAAGGTATAATAGGCATAATTGGTCTGGATGGCCTCCAGGGTCATCCAGGGGGAGGATACTTCCGTCACCTGACTGCTGCCCCAGGCCAGCTGATCAAAGCTGCCATTGATATTCACATAGGCCAGGGTATTTTTATCCGTGCGGGTGTCCGTCTCCATATATGCCTGATAAGCCCGGGCGGTTTCCCGGCTCAAAAGGTCGCTGTGCAATTTCACCGCATAGGCCGTCAGAGCCTCCAGGGGCTTGGCATCGGAAAGCCGAATGACCCGGGTATAATAATGCAGGGTCCCGGTGACCATATCCACGGTCCAATGCAAATGATAATATCGGTCCGCCTGCAAAATATCCTCGAAACGCAGCTGAAAACGAAGGGCGTTCTTTTCCCCCTCAAAGCTGGCAATGCTGCCCCGGGAAACCAGGCGGCCGCCGCCCTCATCCCGCAATTCATAGGAGATGGAACGGGGCCGTTCCTGACCGTCCAGCAAACAGACCGTCATTTCCAGTTTGTCCTCCGTCAAAGGATAAACCGTTTGATAATCGCTCCCCGCCGCCTCCTGATTGGTGCTGCCGTAAAGGGGATTCAGCCTGTATTCCCCCCATTCAAAGCACATAATGGGCCAGGCCGCCCCGGAAAAGGCAGACCCGCTGCGGCTGATTTGCCCCGCCTCCCGTTTGCCGAGCAGACCGTAAAGGAAGGTCAGCAAAAAGACCAGGCTGAGGATGATGATTTTTTTACGTTTGGCTGTCACGTTTTATAAACTAAGTTCCACCCGGCGGCCGCTGGCTTTGTAGGGCACATATTTTACGCCGGCGGCATTCATCATGCGCTTGGAGGCCAGCACGGAGGGGGTGTCGGCATACTTGTCATCGGCATAGATTACAGTGCGGATGCCGCTCTGAATCAGGGCCTTGGCACATTCATTGCAGGGGAAAAGGGTCACATAAATCTTGCTGCCCTCCAGACTGCCCCCTCGGTAATTCAAAATGGCATTGAGCTCACTGTGGGCGGAGTAGAAATATTTGCTGTCATAGGGTTCTCCTTCCCGGTCCCAGGGGAACTCGTCGTCGGAGCAGCCCAGGGGAAAGCCATTATAGCCCATGGATAATATCTTGTTGTCGCTGCTCACAATGCAGGCGCCCACCTGGGTGTTGGGGTCCTTGGAACGGGCGGCACTGAGCTTGGCCACCCCCATAAAATATTCGTCCCAGCTGATATAATCCTGTCTTTTTTCCATGATCGTTTCTCCTTCAGATATTGATGATCCGACCGCCCGCCGCCCGGCTGAGCCGGTTCATAACCGCTTCTCCCAATTCTCCCTCCGGGAAGGATTCGCAAAATACCTGGTCCAGAGCCAGCTTGTCCAAACTCCGCAGCAGGGAAAAGAGTCTGCGGGCGGTTTCCCGGCTGTCGCTGCGGCTGCCCAGGGGAATCAATAAAAGCTGGGGAGCCTCCCGGTAGAGGGACAGGTTTTCCTGATGGACCAGGGCCGCTGTCCGGGGACCGGCCGCCGCCTGGCCCATGATATAGGCGGCCCGGGGCGCATCCTGCCCCTCCACAAGGGTCAGGGGAACCTGGGGGGCATAATGTCGATATTTCATACCCGGGGCCTTCGGTGCCTCCCCTTCTTCCAGTTCCCGGAAAAGAGCAGGGTCCACCGCCACCAGCCCCAGCACCTCTTCCAGTGCCTTCAGTCCGTAAAAACCCGGGCGCAGCAGGGTGGGCACCGGGACGCTTAAATCCACAATGGTGGATTCCAGGCCGATTTCACAGGGGCCCCCATCCAGAATCAACGGGATCCTGCCCTGCATGTCCTCCCATACCGCTGCCGCCTCCGTGGGGCTGGGACGCCCCGATCGATTGGCACTGGGGGCTGCCACCGGCAAAGCCGCCGCTTTTAAGAAGGCCCGGGCGCCCTCATGGGATGGCATGCGAAGGGCCACCGTATCCAGACCGCCGGTGCTTTCCCGGGGGACCCGACTGCTTTTGGGCAGGATCATGGTCAGAGGCCCCGGCCAAAAGGCCTGGGCCAGAGCCCTGGCCCGGGGAGGATACTCACGGACCAGTTCCGGGATTTGGGCTTCCTCCGCCACATGAAGAATCAGGGGATTATCCGAAGGACGCCCCTTAGCTTCATATATCTTTCTGGCAGCTTCGGGATTGAGACCGTTCCCCCCCAGTCCATATACGGTTTCTGTGGGAAAGGCCACCAGTTCCCCCCGGCGAATCAACGCCCCGGCCTCCTGAAGGACAGGATCCTTCGGCTCCGCTGCTCCAATTCTTTTCATCAGCGTCTCCATAGCGGAGACATTATATCAAAAGGGCCCCGGCCCCGCAAGGGAGGCCCCGATTTAATCCCGCTTTCCCAAAAGCCGAGCCAGGCTCAGGGGCTTTTTCTTATGTCTGAGCTTTTCCGTGGGCCTTTCTTCCTCTATCATGTTCAAGATCCGGGGCAGCGTCACAGCTTCCTCATGGCATAGCTGAAAGAAGGCAAAGCTGAAAGCGGCGGTTTCCGGGTCCTCCCGGTCGCTTTTTCGAAGGAAAAAGCGGGACAGGCTGCCCAATTGCTCGGACAGCGGCTCCTGGTGCCCGGGGTGAGCAATAAAGGCCCAGTCTCCCCGGCTTCGGTACATGAGGCCGGGCTCCAGAATCAGGCTGTCAGGTCTTAATAAATAGCGTTCCATTTCCTCGGAAGTCCGATAAATGCTGCCCAGGATATCCCGCAGCTCCTCCGCCTCCAAGGCCCCCCGGCCGCAGCGCTTTAGCAGGCTTTCCCGGCCGCTGATTTCATAGGCATAGCGCCGGGGATCGGTTTGATAAATATGCAGGGGAAGCAGGCAGGCCGGAGCGGCCCGCATCATCATATTTTCCTCAAATCCCCCCTGCTGTGGGGCATCCAAAAGCAGATAATGACCGTCCAGTTCCTGAACGAAATCCATGTTATCCAGCAGCATCAGTTTCTCCTTTCATCAATGGGCCGGGGGGACCCATGCCTGTATAAAATCCCCGATATGGATCAGATCCACAGGCCTTAGCCCCTGATGGTAGCGGGGCAGCAATTCCGCAAAAGTAGCCGCCTCTCCCATCACCTTTCCCCGGGCTGCCAGGGCCAGGCGGATCAGCAGAAAAAGGACCCCCAACACCATGGTCATGATAAAGGCTGCCTCTACGGTGAAGCTGCCGGCATAAGCTCGCTCAGAATCAGCACCAGGGCCCAGCCGGCGGCAAAGGGCATAAGGGGCAGTCTCAGGTCCTTTTTTTCTCTCCGCTTCAGCATGATAAGGGCCCCGGTCAGAGCCAGCAAAAGGGAAGAGAAAACCAGCAGGGAAAAACAAAAATCCCAGGGCTTCCAAAAGGAAAAGCTGATAAAGGCCAGGCTGTCTCCCCGGCCCAGAGCGCCGCCGCTGATACGGGAAATGCCCCAAAGAACAAGCCCCAAGAGAAGCCCCGGCCCGTATGCCGCCAAAAGGCTTTCCGGGCCCAATCCGCCCCCTAAAAGCCTTAGGCCCAAAAGGAAGCATCCCAGAATGCCGCCTCCCAGCAGCAGGGCCGGGGGCAGGCTCCGGCTCTTTAGATCTGCCCGGGCCAGAAGAATCAAATATGTCAAAAAGCCTATATTGAGCACCCATTGCAATTTATTCACCTCCGCAAAAATGACAGGGCCGGTATTTTTCTTCGGCCTCGCTGACAGATAATTCGATAATGGTCCTTTTCAGATTTCGGCAATCGGATTTGAAATGATAACGACTCCCGGGAATGGTGATGATCACCTCCCCAGGGGGCTCGCCGCCCCGGGCGCAGCGGGCACAGGCATAGTATTTGCCGCCGCTGGTGTTGCGCAGGGAGGGGAGGGAGGAAAAGCTCACCGTCTGAACCTTTAAATCCAGCACACGGCAGCCCTTTGTTTTGTGATAAACGGAGCCTGTTTCCGTCACAAAACAACAGGCCTCCTGGGCCTCTTCCTCCTCTTCCTCCGCATCCCATTTCTGGACCCGGGTCCCCACCCACAGCTGCCGGGCACTGCGCTGGGCCACCGGGAAGCTGAGCTTTAAGGGAAAGCTGATAAAGGACTCCACCTGATATGTTAATACCAGATCCAGCTCCCGGTTTTTCAGGGTGCTGCCAGACAGGGACAGCCCCGCCGGCCCGCCCCGGATAGGGGAGGCCTCCAATTGGCTGCGACCTGCCCGCTCCACCACCCATTCCTTCAGCAGGGGTTGCCAAAGCAGCGCCGTTCCCCGGCTAATGAGGAATTGACGGATTTCCTGAAGAATATCCCCTTCCCCCTTTAACAGAGAGACCACCGCCTCCCCGTCACCGCTTAAGGCTCCTTCCAGGAGTCCCCCATCGGCTAAGGAAAGGATGTCCTTGCCGCAGTAATCCTCCGCAAAATCCACCAGGTAAGACCAAACCGCCACATCCTCACAAACCCCGTCCAGAGCCCGCTGGAGCCGAAGCTGCCAAAGCTGCGCACTGAAAAAGGTAAAAAACAAAGAAAAAAGCAGCAGAAAAAAGGGCAGGGTCAGGGCCGCTTCCACCGTTATAGAGCCCGGAAGGAAGGGGGCCTCGGAAATCGGGTCTTGGGAGAGACTTTTATTTTCTTTTTTATTCGGGTAAATGCGTTGACGAAAAAGAAAACTGAATTGGTTATTTTTTACTCTTGGATCATTATTCGCAATTGCCCGGCTTTTCCGGGGCCCAGGCTCCATACTCCTCACCTCCTTCCATAGGCATAGGCTGCCCTTTTAACATATCTCCGGCTGCCGCCTCCCTCACGGATCAGCAAAAGCAGGGGAGACTGTATATACAGGTAGGGGATATCTGCGGTCAGAGACCATTCCCCGTACACCATATAATCACTCATTAAAAATCCCGGGGCGGACAGGGCCGTCCGCCGCTGGATCACATCCATCATCCGATAGCACTGGGTGGCGGGATCCCCCAGATAGTAAAGGATCCGCAGATAATCCTCATAGCCAAGGCCGCCTGTGCTTCCCTCCCCGGCGGATAAATCCAGGCTTAAAGCCGCCAGCTGCCAGCTGCCTGCACTTTTAATCAGGGGTTCTTTCTTGCCCTTTAAAAGCACCTTCATATCCACAATGCTTTCCGCCAGGGCCCAGGCGGCCACCAGCAGCCATTTCAGCACCGCAATCAGCTGGGGCAGGGCCAGCACGGACATCACCGCCACCGCCACGGCCTCCGCCTGGGCCAGCTTGGCAGCATCCGTCATCAGATAGGCCATATTAAAGCCCATACGAATCAGCAGGATCCAGCCCACCACCGTTTCAAAGGCGCTTTTGTCATTGTCCTTGCCGCTGATGACATATTCCGCCTCATACTGGCCTCCGCCCATTTTTCGAGCGGTGTAATTGCCCATTTTCCCCATCAGGTATTCTCCCAGGAGAAAATGCTCCAGCAAAGAGATGGAGGCCCCGGAGTCCAAGGCCCCGGGCTGTAGGCTGGGCAAGGCGGGATCCTCCCAGGAATAGCGGGAAAGGGTCTCGCTGCCGGTAATCACCGCAATCAGGCCGTTTTCCTGAATGGCCTTGATCTGTTCCAGTAAATCGCTTTTTAATTCTCCCGGGGGTGGCGTTTCCGGGGCGGGATTGGCGGGGGGCTCCCCCGGCTTTGTGTCGTCACCGCCTCCCACCGCAGCCGCGGCTTCCTGAAGGGCCTCCACCTCCTCCCGAAGGTTTTGGTAATTAAGCAGCAGGCTGTCCGGACTCTTTTCCTTATCCCCCAGCATTTCCTGAAGAGAGGTCACAAAGCTGAGCCCCTCTTCCTGGCTGTAAAGACCCAGCCGTTCCAGGAATTCCTGTAGCAGCAGGCTCAGTCCCGCGGTTTTCATATAACCCAGGACCTCATCCGCAAAAACCCGCCCGCCTGCGTCGGTGATGAACAAACTGTCCAAGGCGCTGCCGTTGATATCTTCCAATAAAATTCGGTCCCCCGCCAGCGCCAGGGTCCCTGCACCGGGATCCAGGTACTTTTCCGCATAATGAAGGGCCTCCTGGGGCCAGCTAAGGCTTCCGTTCCGCCGGCCCCGGGCCAGCAGCAGACCATATTCCCGCTTCACCTCCCCCTGATACGCCGCAAAAATCGACTGGATGGAGGAATGGGCTGCCTGCTCCACCAAATAGTCCATCAGGGCTACCCGGGAGCTTTCCAGGCAGGCCCCGAAAAGCCCCAGGAGCAAAATACCCGCCAGCGCCAGAAAAACGCTTACTTGTCCGGCCAGCCGCTTCATTGTACGATGTGTTCCACACCGCTGTTGATGCCGCCGAAGACGCTTTCCACAATGGCGGTGAGCTGATCTTTAAAAATCACCACCAGGGCGATCAGCACCACCAAAATCAGGATGATTTCCACCACCCCTACCCCGGAATCGTCCGCCAGGATTTGTTTCAGATTCATCCTTTTGTTCTCCATTTCATACCTCCTTTTTATACCGATGCCTGCATACTGAGCATGGCAGGCACCATTACCATGAGCAGAGTCACTGCAAAAAGCAGCAGCAGGGGCAGCAGCAGCCTGGTGCCGGTCTGTTCGCCCTTTTTCCGCACCGTCTGCAGGGCCTGGGTCAAACTGGCGGCGGCCTCCTGCTCCAAAAGCAATAAAAGCTCCCGATTCCCCTGCTGCACATAGGTTTCCAGCATGCCCCCCAGCCGCAAGTATTCCGGCAGGCCGCAGCGGCGTCCGAAGGCCCCATAGGCCCGGTCCTCATACAGACCGCCCTTGAGCTCCCGCCAGGTGATCAGCATTTCTTCATAAACCACCTTTTCCCCGCTGCCCTGGGCACGATCCTCCTGATACTGCCGCACCAGATGTTCCCAGCTGCTGCGGAGAGTCAGTCCGGCACTCATATATAAACTGAGCAGGGTCACCATTTGACTGTAATCCCGAGCCAGGGCTTCCTTTCTTTTTTCCCGGGCCTCCTGCGCCCTTTGAATGGGAAGATACCAAAGGGCCCCCGCCCCGGCAAAGCCGGCCAGCATCAAAAGCAATCCCTCCCTGCTTCGGCCCCGGCTGCTGAGATACGCAAAGGCCAAAAGCCCTGCGGCCCCCATCAGGGCGGCCATGATCGGATCCTTTTTAAGCCTCATAACTTTTTTCCAGGATCCTGTCTCCCCACAGGACGGCGGCGGCGTAGCACAGCAGAAAGGCGCTCATGATCAGGGGGCCACTGTCCCGGTACAGATAGGCCGTCATGTCCGGGGCACTGAGATTCAGATATAGCAGCATCCCCGCCGGGACCAGGCACATCACATAATATTCCAGGCGCTGGCCCGCCAGCAGGGCGGCAATTTCCCGCTTTAGGGAAAGCTGCTCATCCATCATTCGCACCACCGACTTCAGCACCGGCAGGTAATCCCCGCCCTGACGCTTGGCCACCTGCACAATTCGGGCCATCTGCTCCCCCTCCGGCAGGCCGCTGCGGGCTCCAAAATCCCGCCACAGCTGTTCCGGGGTGTGCTGAAGCTTCAAAAGATTGCTCATCCGCAGCGCTTCCCGGCCCATCAGACTGTCCGCTCCATACATCCCGCTGATTTCCCCCTGGGCCCCGATCATGGCATTTTCCAGGGCATAACCCGCCCGCAAGAAGGAAAGGACGGAAACCAGATAATCCCGAAGCTCCCCACTCATACGGTTTTTCCGGGCCAGGGCGATTTTCTTTCGGCCAAAAACCAGCAGGCCGAAGGCGCCTATCAGGGGCAGGATGCCCAGGGCCGGGCCCTGTCTGAAGAATAAAAGCGCTGCCAGAAAACCCAGTGCCGCACCCCCCGCCAGCAAGAGGCTGTCCTCCTTTTTTCCGCTGCGAAAGGGGGGATACGCTGCCTGGGGCAAAAGCCGAAGCTCTTTGAGCCACAGGCGCTTCTTTCCCGCCTCCTGCTTAACAGGGTTCCAGCCGGAAGCTCCCGCCTGCATCAAAGCGGGGTAAAGCGCCGTAGACCTCCTCCCATTTTTCCGTATTCTGCGGCTGATGCCCCGTAAAAACGAGACCAGCCTTTCGCTCATATCGGAAAATGCCATTGAGCTTAATCCTCCCTTCTTCATATCCGCTTATTTCATCGATGGAGAGCAGGCTCCGTCCCCCGCCGGGGAGCCGCCCCAGATGGATCATCAGATCCAGGGCCGAGGCGATCTGTGCGCGAATGGCCGTGAGGGGCAGCTCGCCGCCCATGAGCACCATGGTCTCCAAGCGGGATAGCATATTGGCTGCGCTGTTGGCATGGCCGGTGGACAGGGAGCCACGATGCCCCGTATTCATAGCCTGAAGCATATCCAGGGCTTCTTCCCCCCGGACCTCTCCCACCACGATGCGGTTGGGCCGCATCCGAAGGGCCGTGCGGATCAAATCCCGGATACTGATTATGCCTGTCCCCTCCAAATTGGCATTCCGGGTCTCCAGCCGCACCAGATTGGGCAGGCCCTGAAGCTGCAATTCCAGGGAATCCTCTATGGTAATCACCCGTTCCTCCGGAGGAATAAAGGCGGAAAGTGCATTCAAAAACGTGGTTTTTCCGGAGCCGGTGCCCCCGCTGATAAAAATATTGCAACCGCAGCGCACCGCATGCTCCAAAAAGCGGGCCGCCTGGGGCCCCAGCGCCCCCAGGGCTAAAAGCCTTTCCATGGTCAGGGGCTCCCGAAAAAACTTCCGTATAGTCATCACCGGACCCTCCGGAGCTGCGGGGGGCAGCACGATATTGACCCGGGATCCGTCCTCCAGTCTCAAATCCGCAATGGGAGAGGCGGTATTCACGATACGGTTCACGCTGGCGGCCATAATCTGTATTACATCGTCCAACGCTTCCCGCTCTCCAAAACTCCGTTCCCAGCGGCTCATCCGGCTGCCCTGCTCCACATAAATGGCGCCGGGGCCGTTTACCATAATCTCCGTGATGCTTTCGTCCTCCAGCAGGGGCTGCAAAATATCCATGCCCCGGAAAGAATCATATAACTGCTTGCGGCAGATTTCCTTTTCCCGAACCCCCAGCCGGCGGCTGCGGCCCAGACGGATCAGGGCCCGGTCAATGGCCCCGTACAACAATGCCTCCGTGGGGGCCGTATCCGTAAGCTCTGCGGCAATTTCCCGGCGCAGGGCCTTTAATTCTTCCTTCATTTTTCCCCCTCCGCCAGGGCCCGAATGGTCCGGCCCCAGGCCATGTGCCTAAGCTCCCGATACTCCGTCATTTCCTCGGGACCCGGGGTGGGAAGCCGGAAGGTTTTAAGCCGGCTTTTAATGACGCCGGCCCCCTGCTCCGCCAGATAATCTTCCCATTCCGCCAGCTTGGCCAGGGCCAGATCGTCCTCCCGCACCGGCACATAAATACTGTGGCAAAGGGAAAGCAGGGGCAGCACCGGGCCGGCCCCCTCCCCCACATCCACCAAAATATAACGGTACAGGCCGCAATGCTTCAGTTCTTCCAGTAAAAAGGAAAGGGTCTCGGACCCCGCTTCCTCCAAATCTCCCGCCTCCCGGACGGGGGGAATAAAGGCCAGGGGGCCGAAGTATTGGGCGGTCTCCGGACCCAGACTTTGTAAATCCTGCCGGACCCGGGCATAATACAGCAAATCCGACAAACTGCCCTCCCCCTGGGGCAGCAGCTGTCCCAGGCCGGAAAAACGCTCCAGATTCACCAACAGTGTGGGGGATTTTTCCGCTAAAACCATACCCATCAAAATGGCGCTGACGCTCTGGCCGGCGCCGTGGACCGGGGAATAAAAACCAATGATCCGGCAATCACTGTCCCCCTCTTTGGGGGCGGAAAAATCCAGCCTGGCTAAAATGGTTTTAATCTGCCGGTCCATGCTGCGGTACAGAGGCAGTTCCTCCGAAGACAGGGCCTCCGCCGATTCTGTAAATACCAGCCGGGGACCCGCCCCCTCCGGCAGCCGCATATCCGGCGGGGCCAGAATCAAATCCCCTTCCCCCGTATCCAGTGCCTTCAAAAATGCTTCCGGCTCCCAGAATCCCCGGCAGCGCAGGGGCAGGGACAGCTTCTTTTCCAGATAGGCACAAAAACGGCTTACAAAAACAGCATCGGGATAATAAATAATCAGGCATTTATCCTGCATAAATAATCCTTTCCGGCGGCCCGAAGGCCACTATGGGTTTTATTCATTTCTTTTAGGGAATTCTTTTTGCCCCAACAGGGCTTCGTCAGATGACATCATTATGACGTCGCCTTGCCTGGCATGTCAAGACCTTAGGCGACACCATCCGCGTCCTTTTTCTCTTTTTTCTCCCGTCCCTTGTTCACGATTTCTTCATGCTTTTTTCTTCTTCCCTGTCTTTACTTTTGGCCCGGTTTTGGGATATGATATGATTGTCTACAAGGAGCATAATATGATTTCTGATTACGATATCTATCTCTTTGCACAGGGAACCCATTACGAGATCTACAACAAGCTGGGGGCCCATGCCTGCCAGGTGGGCGGCGTGGACGGATTTTTCTTTGCCCTATGGGCTCCCCATGCCCGAGCGGTTTCCGTGGTGGGGGATTTCAACGGCTGGAACAATGCCAGAAATCCCATGATGCGGGTGGATGACAGCGGCATCTTCATCTGCTTTATCCCCGAGGCCCAGGAAGGCCAGCTCTATAAATTCGATATCCTGACCCAGGAACATCAGCATATTTTAAAGGCGGACCCCTATGCCTCCTATGCGGAGCTCAGGCCCGGCACTGCCTCCCGGCTTTTTGTGTCGGATTATGTTTTCGGCGATGAGGCCTGGCAGGCAGAAAAGCGGCAGCACAACGGCTATAGCGCGCCCCTGTCCATTTATGAATGCCATTTGGGCTCCTGGATGCGCCATCCCGGGGCCGATCCCAGCTACTATTCCTACCGGGAGCTGGCCCAGCGGCTGGGGGATTATCTCCAGTATATGGGCTATACCCACGTGGAGCTGATCGGCATTGCGGAATATCCCCTGGATGCCTCCTGGGGCTATCAGGTCTGCGGCTATTACGCCCCCACCTCCCGCCACGGCAACCCTGATGATTTCCGCTTTTTTGTGGATCAGATGCATCAGCGGGGCATCGGGGTGATTTTAGACTGGGTCCCCGCCCACTTCCCCCGGGACGCCCACGGTCTGGCCGTTTTTGACGGGGCGCCCCTGTATGAATACGCGGATCCCCGCCGGGGCGAACACGCCCACTGGGGCACCAAGATCTTCGATTTGGGCCGCCCCCAGGTGTCCAACTTCCTGATTGCCAACGCCCTGTACTGGATCAAGGAATTCCATGTGGACGGCCTTCGCACCGATGCGGTGGCCTCCATGCTGTATCTGGATTACGGCCGCCAGGAAGGCAATTATGTACGAAACCGCTACGGGGGCAAGGAGAATCTGGAATCCATCGAATTCTTCCGGCACCTGAACAGCATCGTCCATCAGCGCCATCCCGGGGCCATTATTGTGGCGGAGGAAAGCACCGCCTGGGCGGGGGTGACCCGTTCTCCCAAGGAGGGGGGCCTGGGCTTCGACTACAAGTGGAATATGGGATGGATGCACGATTTTCTGGAATATATGGTCCAGGATCCCCTGTTCCGGAAATTCCACCACAACAAGCTCACCTTCGGCATGACTTATGCCACGGCGGAGCAGTTTATTCTGGTGCTTTCCCACGATGAGGTGGTTCACCTAAAGCGCTCCCTTTGGGATAAAATGCCCGGCAGCGAGGGTCAGAAGTTTGCCTCATTAAAGGCCGCCTACGCCTTTTTCATGGGGCATCCCGGCAAGAAATTGCTGTTTATGGGCCAGGAATTCGGCCAGCGCCGGGAATGGAGCGAGGACCGGGAGCTGGATTGGTTCCTTTTGGCGGATGAGCGCCACCGGGATCTCCAGCATTATTATCACGGCCTGCTGAGTCTGTACCGCCGCTACCCGGCCATGTATTCCTTGGACGGGAGCTGGGATGGCTTCGAATGGATCAATTGCCAGGACGGGGACCGGAGCATTTTAAGCTTCTGCCGCTTTGCCCGGGGCAGAAAGCATCCCCTGGTCTTTGTGATTAATTTTACCCCTGTGGACAGGCCGGATTACCGGGTGGGCCTGCCCGCCCCCGGCAGCTATGAGCTTTTGCTGGACGATGTTCACGGATATTACCGCACTCCGGCCCAGCGCCTTGTATTCCAGTCCGTGGAAAGCGAATGTGACGGCCGCCCCCACAGCCTGAGCTTGCCCTTAAAGGGCTATTCCGTGGCGGTGCTGCGCTTGAAATAAGCAAAGAAAAAGAATATTATTACTGAAAAGGAGGTGGTGCCCATGGGTGGTTTTTACTTTTTCATCATTATCATGGCTTATGTTTTTTTCTTCCGAAACAATCAAAAAAAGAACGGCGATAACAACAATCGCAGCAGTTCCTCCAATAATACGCCCTACCGGCCCCCCCAGTCTTCCTCTCAGCCCCAGCGCCGGCCCCAAAATGCCCCCCGCATCGTCCCTCAGACCTACCGGCAGGCACCGGCCCGCAGCAGTCAGCATTACGATATTTCCGGCTTTGACAGCCAGCATTTTCACAAGGACGGCTATGATTTTGCCACCTGTTTTTCCTTTAAGGATGTGCCCCCGGGCTGCGACGAGCTCACCGCTTTGATGGAAGCCAACAGCCGCCATGAACGAAAACTGGAAAAGATGCTCCAGGTTCGGGACTAATCCGATTTCAGGCTGTTATAAATCTGATTCTTACTGATACCGAAATCCGAAGCCATGGCCTTCATGGCTTCCTTTTTTGTCATGCCCCGCTCCATATAAGCCTGCAGATGGGCTTCGGGACTCTGGCTTTCCCACAAAAGATTCTGCTGCCGAGCGCTTTCCTCCGCACTAAGCCCTCCCAGCACCAATACATATTCCCCCCGGGGCTCCTGTTTTTTCACTATTTCCAGGATCTCTCCCAGACTGCCCCGGAGCACCGTTTCGTGGAGCTTGGTCAGCTCCCGGCACAGGGCCAGGGGCCGCTCCGGTCCCAGCACCGCCAAAAGATCCTCCAGGGTTTTATAAAGGCGGTGGGGGGCTTCGTATAAAATCAGGGTTCGGGGCTCTTCCTTAAGCCCCTCCAGGGCCCGGCTCCGCTGGCTCCCGCTTACGGGCAGAAAGCCCTCAAATACAAAGCGGCCCGCCGGGAGCCCGGAAAGAGTCAGGGCGGTGATTAAGGCACTGGGCCCCGGCAAAGAGGTCACCGGGATCCCCGCCAGGGTGGCTTCCCGCACCAAAATGGCGCCGGGATCGGATATGAGGGGGGTCCCCGCATCGCTGATGAGGGCCACGGATTCTCCCCCTAAAAGCCGCTCCAGCAGGGGGCCGGTCCGCTCCTTTTGATTGTGCTCATGATAGCTGATCAGGGGCTTTTGGATGCCGAAATGCTTCAGCAAAAGCCCGCTGTGGCGGGTATCCTCCGCGGCAATCAAATCCACCTGATTCAAAACCTCCAGCACCCGATGGCTGATATCCCCCAAATTCCCGATGGGGGTGGCGCATATATATAAGGTTCCCGTCATGATTCGGCTCCTTCTGTGATTTCCGGATAATACGCCTTCACCTCTCGGCTGTAGCGGCCGGGGCTGTCATATAAAATAAGGGGCGGCAGCAGCTTCAGTCCCGGGGCGCCCCCCCGGCGGGCCTCCAGCAGCAGCAGGATCCCCTCGGAATCCTGAAAAGAGTGGACCAGGCGCAGGCGCTTGGCCGCCAGACCAAAGCCGGAAAGATGACTTAAAAGTTCCTCCAGCCGGTCCGGCCGGTAAACCATAAACAGGGCGCCTCCGGGCTTCAAAAGGGCGGCTGCGCTCCGCAGCACATCCGCCATGGTACAGGCCAGCTCATGCCGGGCCAGAGCCCGGGCCGAGGAGGGATTGATAAGGCCCGCCCCCGCCCGGATATAGGGGGGATTGGTCACCACCGCATCAAAGCTGGCTCGGGGCAGCCTGGCATCCAGTTTCTTTATATCTTCCCGAAGAATACTGATCCGGTCTGTCAACCCGTTCAGCGCTGCGTTCCGCTCCGCCAGCCGGGCCATGCCTTCCTGAATCTCGACGCCCACAAAACTGTGGCCCTTATCCCGGGCCGCCAGCAGCAGGGGCAGAATCCCGTTGCCGCAGCCCAGATCCGCCACCTTATCCTCCGGCCCTAGGGCGGCAAATTCCGCCAAAAGCACCGCATCTATGCCAAAACAGAAGGTCTCCGTATCCTGTACGATACGGTAGCCCTTCCGTCCCAGCTTATCTATGCGCTCCGTCTCCTTCAGGAGCGGGGCGGCATCATTCTTCCAACTGTGATCCTTCTCCATCCTTTTCCCGGCGCTCCAGAGCCTCCAGATCCTTGATTTCCTTCATCTCCTCCGGGCTTAATTTCATCCGCCCCTTCCGATGACGGGTGTGGAATATGATATCTTCCACGGCGCATTCCCGCACGTCCGTATCATCCTCGCCCCGGCTGATGAGAACCTTAACGGTCTGCTTCAGTACATTGACGCTCTGAACCGTCCCCTTTTCGCCGTCGGAGCGAATGGTGACATGATCTCCCTGGGCGGGCAGGCGGCTGTTTAAGTATTCATAGGTGGCCTGTTCGTTGTTCAGGCAGCACATAAGCCGGCCGCAGATACCGGAAATCTTGGTGGGATTCAAGGACAGGTTCTGTTCCTTGGCCATGCGGATGGATACGGGCTGGAACTCGCTTAAATAGCTGTGACAGCACAGGACTCGGCCGCAGACGCCCACGCCTCCTAAAATCTTGGTTTCATCCCGGACACCGATCTGTCTTAACTCGATACGGGTATGGAACACGGAGGCCAGATCCTTCACCAGTTCCCGGAAATCCACCCGATTGTCCGCGGTGAAATAAAAGAGAATCTTGTTGTTTTCAAAGGTGTATTCCACTGCCACCAGCTTCATCAGGAGGCCGTGCTTTTTGATTTTTTCCTGGCAGATCTTATAGGCCTCGGCTTCCTTTTCCCGGTTCCGGCCCTCCCGGGCCATATCCTCCGCCGTGGCGATCCGGTTGATGCTTTTCAGCTCCTTCCGCTTTTCCGCATTTTCCTCAATATCCTTTATATAGACCACCGTGCCCATTTCCAGGCCCCAGCCAGCCTCTGCAATCACCCGCTTGCCCCGGGCCAGCTCCAGCTCCCCGGTCTGATATTCGTGTATTTTGCCGGCTCGTCTGAACCGAACCCCTGCAATCTGCATATTATAACTCCTTCGCTTCTGTTAAAACCTGTCTGAAATTCAGACAGAGCACCTCTATGACCCACTGGCTGTTCACATTGCTTTTCAGTCGCTCTTTGGCCAGTGAAACCTCCCTTTTTAATCGGCCTAAGGCCTCGTCCGAAAGCCTTAGAGCCTGCTGCCGGATGGCCTCCTCCGCCTCGGGAAAGCAAAGACGCTCCTTTTGACCGGCCCGGGCCAGATACAGGTCCCGTATATAGGTCTCCCACAGGAGCAGGGTCTCTGCCGCCGGCAGCCCCCCCTTGGCCAGCTCCTCTCCCAGGCCACGGATTTCGCCGATATCCATATATTCCATCCGCCCCAGCTTTTCCGCAAACAGGGTCCGGGCCTCCCGGCTTATCCCCTCTCCCGTCGGCAGCTCTCCCCGGGCAGGGAGAATCATCAAGCGGGATAAAACCGTGGGCAACAGGGCGCTCCGGCCCACGGCGGACAGGAGAATGACCCCGTAAGCGGGGGGCTCCTCCAGGGTTTTTAAAAGGGCATTCTGGCAAATCTCAGAAAGCCGCTCCGCCTGGGGGATCATGTAAACCTTCCGGGGATAGCTGTAGGGCCGGATGCCGATATCGTCCACCAGCTGGCTTCTGATCTCCGCCACCCCATAGCTCTCCTTGGCCCGGCTCAGGCGGATGATATCGGGATGGTTGCCCCCCGCAAAGGCCCGGCAAGACGCGCAATGACCACAGCCCGTCCCCTCCTGGCACTGGATCATCTGGGCCAGCTTTTCCATGACCCGGTCCCCGGTTTCGGGCTGGTCCGCCTCCACCAAAAAGGCGTGTCCCAGCTCATGGCGGCCTAGCATATCCCGGACCATCTGTTCCGCCCGGGTCATAGGTTCTGCTCCACCGTTTCCCGCATGGCCGCCAGGCAGGCATCGAAATCATCGTTTTCGTAAACCCGGGGCAAATGACAGGCCGCCACCTTCTCCGGCGAGAAATCCTGCTCATCCGCCAAGAATCGGCGGCACATTTCCGCATACTTGGGTTCCGTCTGAGCCCGCTCCCGTTCCAGAGCCCTGGCCAGCCGAAGGCCCCTATCCAGCTCAATATACAGGGGGACGACCTGCTGGTTGCCAAAGTATTCCGCCGTCCGCCGATAGGATTCCAAGGTCCCTGTCATCAGGTAGGAATGGCGGCTTAGATCGATCTGGCCGTCGTCCAGAGTGGCATAGGTCCAGGGCCCGTGGACCGTTTGATAGGTCCGGGCCTCGATGACCTTTCCCGCCTCCTCCAGATCCTGAAAGCGCTCCCGGGAGATAAAATGATACTCCTCCCCCTCCAGCTCTCCGCTGCGGATGGGCCGGGTGGTGCTCATGATCACCGGCCTCAGCCGGTCGCCGAATTCCGCCAGCAAAGCCCGGGCCAGAGAATCCTTGCCCGAGGCGCTGGGGCCTATGAGATAAAAGATTTTTCCCATGTTTCTTTCCACAACAATACTGTCCCCAGAGGACCGGATTCATTATAACCGAAATGGGAAGGCTTGGCAATTCCCGGGGCCTTGATTTTCCGGGTTCTTTCGGGTTATGATACCCGGGACGCTCCTACGGGAGAAAAGCGCCAAAAAAACAAGGAGAAAACCCATGGAAAAGAAAGCACTCATCGGGGTGGTGCCCCTGGTGGATATAGAAAGAGAAAGCTACTGGATGCTGCCGGCTTATATGGAGCTGCTGCGGCAGCAGGGGGCCCTGCCCATTATGCTGCCTTTAACGGAGGATTCCGCCGAACTGTTTCAGCTGGCGGATCTTTGCGACGGAATTGTCTTCACCGGAGGCCATGATGTGGAGCCCTCCCTGTACGGAGAAGCCCCCCAGGTGGACAATCTGGGCACCTGCCCTGCCCGGGACCGGATGGAGCTGCCCCTGCTGAAACGGATGCTGGAGCTGGATAAACCGGTACTGGGGATCTGCCGGGGCCTTCAATTTATCAATGCGGCCCTGGGGGGGACCCTGTATCAGGATCTGCCCCTGCAATTTGGGACAAAAGTGGAACATCACCAGGATTATCCCTACGATGCCCTGACCCATCCCGTATATCTTTCAGAGGATGGCAGCCTAAAAAAACTGCTGGGGCGGGACAGCTTTTCCGTGAATTCCCTGCATCACCAGGGGATTCGGAGGCTGGCGCCGGGTCTGAAGCCCATGGCCCTGGCCGCCGACGGTCTGGTGGAAGCAGTGGAAATGCCCGGTAAGCGCTTCCTTTGGGCGGTGCAGTGGCATCCGGAATTCGCCTATAAAAGCGACGAGGTAAGCCGAAAAATCATCCGCGCTTTCGTGGAGGCCTGCCGATGATAGAACTGGTGGGTTACCTGGGCTCCGCCCTGGTGCTGATTTCTTTTTTAATGACCTCCGTGGTGCGGCTACGGATCGTCAACATGGTGGGCAGCCTGATTTCCTGTATTTACGCCCTGGTGATCGGCTCCTATCCCCTGGCTCTGATGAATTTTGCATTGATTTTGATCAATCTGCGCTTTTTGTGGGTGGCGGCCCATACCAGCGAGAATAATTACACCCTGCTGCCTGCAGCCCGGGATGATGCCCTGCTCCGCTTTTTGCTGGAGCGTTACGGGGAGGATATTGAGAAATGCTTCCCCGGAGTCAGGGCCGGGCTTGATAAGGCAGATACCGCCTATCTTCTGCTCTGTGACGAGAATCCTGCGGGGCTGGTGCTGGCCTGCCGCCAAGGGGAAAGCTGCGAGATCCTGCTGGATTACTCCCTGCCCCGCTTCCGGGATTATTCTCTGGGGCGTTTTCTCCATGGCCGGCTGCCCCGGGAGGGCATCGACCGGCTGATCTACCGGGGCCCCGCAGAGAATCACCAGCGTTACCTTGCCCGCATGGGCTATGCCCAGGGCGCCGACGGCAGCTGGGTCTGTGAACTAAAATAAAATGTTTGAACCGAGCCTGAGTACCTATCTGATTATCCTGCCCCTGGTCTTTATGGCCGGCTTTGTGGATTCCATAGCCGGCGGCGGGGGGCTGATTTCCCTGCCCGCCTATATGATTGCGGGCCTGCCTCCCCACAATGCCATTGCCACCAATAAGCTCTCGGCGGGCATGGGCATCTCCGTGGCCACCTTCCGCCTGTCCCGGGCCGGGCAGATTCCCTGGAAAAAAGTCTGGATATACATGCTCTGCGGTCTCACAGGCTCTGCCCTGGGGGCCCGGCTGGCCCTGCTGGTGCCGGACCAGGTTTTCAAAATAATCATGTTGCCGCTGCTGCCCCTGCTGGCCCTTTACCTGTTGAAAGCCAAGCCCACGGAAAAAGAGCGGGAACCCTTGCCCGAAGCCAAAACCCTGCGACTGGCCAGCCTGATTGCCCTGCTGATCGGAATCTACGACGGCTTTTACGGGCCCGGCACCGGCACCTTTCTGATTCTTCTCCTTACAGGCGTGGCCCATTATCGCCTGGGAGAGGCCAACGGCATCACCAAAGCCATCAATTTAAGCTCCAATGTGGCGGCCCTGGCGGTTTATCTGAGCAGCGGCCGGGTGCTGCTGCTTCTGGGGCTCACCGCCGGCCTATTCAATATGGCGGGCAATTATGTGGGCATCAGCTTTTTCGCCAAAAAAGGCAGCAAGATCACGCTGCCTCTGATGATACTGGTCATCTCGATTTTCTTTGTTCGTATTTTGGGGGAATTGTTTTTATAAGAATTTTAGTCGCCGATCTCGCTCACCGCATGGAAGGTGCGGCCCTTTCCGTAAACCCCGGTGGTCACATGGATGGTAAAGAAGGCGGCGGGATCGGTCTCCTTAATAATCCGCTTTAAGGCCGCCAGCTGGAGCTTGGAGATCACCACATAGAGCATGGTGCGCTCGCTTTGGGCGGCGGTGCCATGGCAGGGAATGGCGGTGGCTCCCCGCTTTAATTCCTCATAGATTCGGTGGGACAGTTCCTGGGGCTTGTCGGTGATAATATACAGGGCCCGGCGCCGGTCCAGACCATCGATCATATGATTGTTCACAATGGTGGCCACAATGGCCGTGACCATGGTGAGCACCGCCAGGTCCAGGTTGAACAAAAAGCCGTAAATACACAGCACCACCGCATTAAAAGCCATTTGGGTATTGCCGATGGAGATGGAAAAATATTTGTTCAGAATCTTGCCGATAATATCCGAGCCGCCGCTGGTGCCCCCGCTGCGGATCATAATGCCGGAGCCGAAGCCGTTGATCACGCCCCCCAGCAAAATGGTGGTAAGACTGCTGTCGTAGGGAATGGTGATGCCCTCAAAAAGCTGGATGGCCAGAGAGATCACCAGGGTACCGTAAAGACTGATGATTACATGCTTTTTCCCCAGCAATATAAAACCGACTATGAAAATGGGCACATTCAGCAGCAGATTCACCAGGGAAGCATTCCAGCCGAATTGATATTTTAGGAGCATGGCCACGCCGGTAACGCCTCCGCTAATCAGCTTGGAATGCTGATAAAAGGCATCAATGGCAAAGCCGCTGATGAGGCAGCCCAGGGTGGTGCATACAAAGGTGAGCCAGTATTTTTTTATGAGATTCTTAATGCTTTTCATAATCCTATCTCTTTCCTCTCCCCATGCTGGAGAGACTGATTTAAGGGATTATACTCGCCCCGCTCTATCTTGCAAGAGTTTTTTGATTTTTCTTATTTTTTGTTTTTGAAGTGTAACAAGCTCACGGAAAAGCCCTCCGTCGGCCTTGACAGGAAGCCTTCCGGACCCTATGCTTTAAGTACCAAAAGGCAATCAAATATCAGGAGGATGAAATCATGAAATATGTTTGCAATTTATGCGGCTGGGAGTATGATGAGGCGGCCGAAGGGGTCAAGTGGGAGGACCTGCCGGAGGACTGGACCTGCCCCTTATGCGGCGTAGGAAAGGAAGAATTTACCAAGGTAGAGGAATAAACGCCATAGAATCAGGAATCCGGGGTCTGATTTGCCAATCAGCCCCGGTTTTTCTTGCCTCCATCTCATCCCCCCAAGCCGCTGCCGTCAAAGGCGGCGATGGGCTCCGCAAAATGGGAGGCGGAAAAGGCCGATAACCTCCACTTCGATCTCATCCCCCAGACGGCAATCCTCCCGGGACATCAATATGCAATCCCAGTGGTTTCCGGGGGGCGTTCCGGACTCCTTGATCCATCCGTAGGGCATACTGAAATGTCTCTCGTACAGGAGAGATTGGCGGTCGCTTTCC